>CABUQG010000001.1 GCA_902493535.1 uncultured Collinsella sp.
GGAAAGAAGCTGCGCCGCGGGGGAGGCGACCCAAATGGCTTTCTCATATCGTCTTTAAGCCAATGGTTGGATTTAAAGCGAAGCAACTCATTGAACTTGTAAAATCTCTGGCTGAAATCGTCTTTGCCAGAGAGGAAGGACCATGGTCGAGAAGTCCGCGTTCGACTACGTGAACGAGATTTTGGGTATCGCCAACTACGTGCACGATGTGTTACGCCCCACCGACACTACTGGGAACTGCCCGAGCCGCATCTCGAACGGCTACGCCGAGTGCGCCAACAGGCTCATCAACGAGACTGACGTGCGGGGCCGGGGCTATTCCTTCGACACACTACGGGCCCGCACACTCCACCGTAGACAGAACCTCGATCGCATCATCGCGAGCAACGGCCTGACGATTGGCCCGCGCGTCGACGTCCCGGGACCGCTCTTCGTGACCGAGCCCGACCGCGACGACGAGATGGTGGATGAGTTCATCGGCTCGAGGTCGGGAGCGAAGATAGACGCGAAAACGGGAGAGATTCTCTGATGGAGAGTGTGTTCAATGACCATGTGTTTCCTAAATACATGAGCCAACAAGTCATGAAGTCTCAGATGGATGGCTTCAACGACCCCACTTTGAGGGATTTCTCGCTGTTGGACTCGTCTGCCTTGATGAAGGACGAGTTTAAAGCCGATAAGTTCGATGATGAGTTCATACGATCTTTCCTCAATGCCGCAAAGGAGCTTGCGGCCGCTGGGAGGAAAGCAATTGACAAGCCTGGTATGTATTTGATGCTGGAGTATTCCTACGCGATTCCGGTAATGTTCCTCACAAGGCACTGTATTGAGCTTGCAATTAAAAGGGCGATAAAAAGGTGTGGAGCTGAGCCTAAGAGAGATCACGGCCTCACGAGCTTGTGGAACTCTTTGCTCTCAAGGTTTCCGAGGCAAAAGTGCCGTGAGGACAATAGAACCATCAAGAACATGGGTGCTTTCGTAAAAGCCGTTGCTGACATCGATAACAACGGCATCAGCCTCCGCTATCCGCAGGACAAATCAGGCAGGCTAACGCAGGACAGGCCGCTATTCGTCAACAACGAGGAAGTCGTTTCGTATTTGGAGAAATTCGTAGAGCAGCTTGAACTGATTGACTTTGATTGTATTGTCGAGAACGGTAAATAAATGGTTGGGAACCGCTAAATACCGTTTCTAAAACCATTGGTTGGAATAGTGGTTGTATTAGGCCGATAATCGAAACAGCTTTTGATTTTTTCCAACTACTTATTTTACATACCAAAAGTGTAGCTGGATGACAAAACAGCACTTAGAAGGCGGTGCTGGATGCGGGATTCCGCGGCCGCCTTCAGCCCTCGCT
This sequence comes from uncultured Collinsella sp., assembly GCA_902493535.1. Taxonomy (GTDB): domain Bacteria; phylum Actinomycetota; class Coriobacteriia; order Coriobacteriales; family Coriobacteriaceae; genus Collinsella. Next base: position 1,358 of record CABUQG010000001.1, read on the forward strand.
ACTCGTCGTCTCCGTCGTTGGGGTCGCCCTTGAGGGTGTTGATGTCCAGGTACTGGTTATCGTCCTCTTTTTGCTGGGTTTCCGACTCCGCTTGGGTGGGGCCGCGGAACAGCTGGAATCCCTCAAACGCAATGACGCCGAGCAGGGCAATGACAATGGCGATAAAGGCAACCTTGACTGCCTGCGGAAATTCCGAGAAACGCAGCGCCTTTTCCTTGGCGTAATAATCGGCGAAGCGCTCTTCGCCCGTGCTTTTGGTATAAGCCGGTGCGGACGCGGCCTCCGGGTCATATTCCGGTGCGGGCGTGGCAGCGTACGGATCGTTGAGATAATCGCTCGATGCGGTGCCATAATCCTCGGTCTCGATGCGACCGTTGCCAGCATAGCCATCGGAATAATCGGAATATGCCGCACCGCCCTCATAGTCCGCGGCGCTCGTGTTGGCGGCAAAAAGCGGGTTAACTGGAACATCGAGCGCCGGCATGCCGGTAGAGGTCTCGTCCAGATCGGCTGCAGCCCAGGAATCATGGACAACCTGATGGGCAACGGGCTCATCGAGCCGTGTGACCGGAGGCTTGCGTGCCGCAGGAACGGGCAACTGCTGGGCGCTGTACATAACGGTGCTGTCGGCCGATTTGCCCTGCGTCGCTGCAGCGAGAAATGCCGCCGTCTCGGACGGGTCGCTTGCGGGGCGGGGAGCGGGTGTGGGCGCCGAAGTGGGTGCGGGCGTAGGCGCGGGCGTCGAAACGGGCGACTGCGCAGGAGTCAGCGCAGATGCGGGCTTAGGCGCAAGTGCGGGATTGGGGTTTGACGGGCGAGCCCCGCCGCCCATGAGTTCGTCGGCGGTCCACGGGCGATCATCCATCACGTCGTCAAGGCTCAGCGAAAACAGGTCGTCTTCACCCTCATCGAACATGCGGTGCACATGTCCACCAATTGCCGGAATCAATCCGCGACCGGTGCATGATGCCTTGCTCAACGCCATTCTGTTCCATCCTTTCGAAATACTAATGACATCGATTATATGGAACTTCCCAAGCGGCTCGGTCTTGGATTCGTGCTTTCCAGAACTCGCGCCCAAAAGGGGAGGGCAATCCAGGCGAGTGCCTACTTGTTGCCGGCCGCCGCCTTGGCCTCATTGAGGTAGCTATAGAAGCTGTACTTGGAGATGCCAAAGAACTCGCAGGCGCGCTCGCTCGACTTGGAAATGAGGAAGGCACCGCGACGGTCGAGGTAGCCAATGGCACGAATGCGCTCGTCTTTGGTCATGAGTGCCGCGGGCTTGCCCACAAACTGCTCGCACTCGTGCAGCAGGTCCTCGAGCAGGTCGCCGATGTTCTTGGTAATGGGCTCGGGCTCGGTATAGCCCGTGCCGCCGGTGCCGGTGAAAGCGTCGAGCGAGCGCTCAAAAGCCTTCATAAGCGTAATGTCAAAGTTGATGCCCAAAATGCCGACGGGCTTGCCTTCGTCGTTGCGGATAAAGATGGTCGAGGACTTGAGCAGCTTGCCATCGGTGGTTTTAGTGAGGTACGGCTCGCGGTCGTGTACGTCGGTGCTGCCCTCGTGCATGGACTCAAACACGATATGGCTGGGGCCGTCACCCAGTTTACGCCCGCTGACGTGGCCGTTTTCGATCACTACGATGGAGTGGTCCACGTCTTCGGTTTCCAGATCGTGGACGACGACTTCGCAGTTGGGGCCAAATTGGAGCGCCAGACCGTGTGCAAGGCGCTTATAAAACTCAATCTGTGACGGGGTCATGGGTGCCTTCCTAAAAATTAGTTTGGGCTCACTGTGCCATAAACCACACTTGACCGCAAACAAATCCATCAACAAGGCAATTCATGACCGTTCGTCGGCGAAAAGGTACCGATTGCGGCAACAAACAATTTGTTAGGTTTGCCAATCAAAAAGTGTGATAGAACATTACTAACAAACTTTTTGTTTGGCATCCACATAAAAGTTCAGTCGCATGAATGGGAATGGGCTGAAACGCGTATGCGGGGGCCGGCAAGAGAGGACTTAAGGAGTTCACCGTATGGCCGATAAGATCCAGTGGGCGGGCAACACGATGCCCAAGAGCGATGACAAGCACTTGGGAATCATGAGCCTCGACCACGTGAAGAAGGCCCGTGCCTTCCACCAGTCGTTCCCTCAATATACCGTCACTCCGCTTGCCCGTCTGGACGGTCAGGCTGCGCGCCTGGGCCTGTCCAACCTGTGCGTTAAGGACGAGAGCTATCGCTTTGGCCTCAACGCCTTTAAGGTCCTGGGCGGCTCGTTTGCCATGGCCAACTATATTGCCGATGAGACCGGCAAGGACGTTGCCGACTGCACCTTCGATTACCTGACCTCCGATCAGCTGGCCGAGGACTTTGGCCAGGCCACCTTCTTTACCGCCACCGACGGCAACCATGGCCGCGGCGTGGCATGGGCTGCCAACAAGCTGGGCCAGAAGGCCGTCGTTCACATGCCCAAGGGTTCCACTAAGCCCCGCTTCGATAACATCGCCGCCGAGGGCGCAACGGTGACCATCGAAGAGGTCAACTACGACGAGTGCGTGCGCATGGCCGCTGCCGAGGCCGACGCCTGCGAGCGCGGCGTCATCGTTCAGGACACCGCCTGGGAGGGCTACGAGAAGATCCCGTCCTGGATCATGGAGGGTTACGGCACCATGGCTTCCGAGGCTGCCGAGCAGCTGCGCGAGATGGCCATCAACCGCCCGACGCACGTGTTTGTCCAGGCTGGCGTGGGTTCGCTCGCCGGCGCCGTGGTGGGCTACTTCACCAACCTGTATCCCGATAACCCGCCCACCTTCGTCGTGGCTGAGTGCGCGCCTGCCGCCTGTCTGTACAAGGGCGCTGCCGCCGGCGACGGCGATCCGCGCATCGTGGACGGCGACATGCCCTCCATCATGGCCGGTCTGTGCTGCGGCGAGCCCAACATTCTGGGCTGGGATATCCTGCGCAACCACGTCACCGCCTTCGTGTCCTGCCCCGACTGGGTCACCGCTCGCGGCATGCGCACCCTGGGCGCTCCCGAGAAGGGCGACCCGCGCGTCATCTCCGGCGAGTCCGGCGCTGTGACCACCGGCCTGGTCGAGACCCTCATGCTCGATCCCGAGTACGCCGAGCTCAAGGAACTCATCGGCCTGGACAAGACGAGCTCCGTGCTCTGCTTCTCCACCGAGGGCGACACCGATCCCGACCAGTATCGCCGCATTGTTTGGGAAGGCGAATATCCCACTTGCTAATCGTTGGGGCGGAGTAAATAGGTATCGCTCCGCCACCTCACAGGTAGATTCCTTCGTTTGAAAGGTTATGAACAATGGCTAAAGAACTCGATTTCGACGCTATCAAGGCTGCTGCTGAGTCCCATCGTGCTGATATGACTCGCTTCCTGCGCGCTATGATCTCCCATCCCTCTGAGTCTTGCGAGGAGGGTGAGGTTGTCGCCTGCATCAAGGCCGAGATGGAGAACCTTGGCTATGACGAGGTCAAGGTCGACGGTCTGGGCAACGTCATGGGCTTTATGGGCGAGGGCGACAAGATCATCGCCATCGACTCCCACATCGACACCGTCGGCATCGGCAACATCGAGAACTGGGATGCCGATCCCTACGAGGGCTACGAGACCGACGAGATCATCTACGGCCGCGGTGGCTCCGACCAGGAGGGTGGCATGGCTTCTGCTACCTATGCTGCCAAGATGATGAAGGACATGGGCCTCATCCCCGAGGGCTACAAGATTATGGTCGTCGGCACCGTCCAGGAAGAGGACTGCGACGGCATGTGCTGGCAGTACATCTACAACAAGGACGGCATTAAGCCCGAGTTCGTCATTTCCACCGAGCCTACCGACGGCGGCATCTATCGCGGTCACCGCGGCCGCATGGAGATCCGCGTCGACGTTCACGGCACCTCCTGCCACGGCTCCGCTCCCGACCGCGGCGATAACGCCATTTACAAGATGGCCGACATCATCGCCGACGTCCGCGCCCTCAACAACAACGGCTGCGACGAGTCAACCGACATCAAGGGCCTCGTCAAGATGCTCGACCCCAAGTACAACCCCGAGCACTTCGAGGATGCCCGCTTCCTGGGCCGCGGCACCTGCACCGTCAGCCAGATCTTCTACACCAGCCCCAGCCGCTGCGCTGTCGCTGACTCCTGTGCCATCTCCATCGACCGTCGTATGACCGCCGGTGAGACCTGGGAGTCCTGCCTGGACGAGATCCGCAACCTGCCGGCCGCCAAGAAGTACGGCGACGACGTGAAGGTCTCCATGTACATGTACGACCGTCCGTCCTGGACCGGCGAGGTCTACGAGACCGAGGCTTACTTCCCCACGTGGATCAACAAGGAGACCGCTCCGCACGTCAAGGCCCTCGTCGACGCCCACAAGGCCATGTTCGGTGACGAGCGCATCGGCTGCGAGCCCAGCATGGACAAGCGCACCGGTCGTCCGCTGTGCGACAAGTGGACCTTCTCCACGAACTGCGTTTCCATCCAGGGCCGCTATGGCATCCCCTGCGTCGGCTTTGGCCCGGGTGCCGAGTCTCAGGCTCACGCTCCCAACGAGGTCACCTACAAGGACGACCTGGTCACCGCTGCCGCCATGTATGTGGCTGCCCTGAACCTCTACGATCCGAGCCAGGCCGATGGCGATGCCACCGTGTTCCGCGCCGGTCTGACCAACAACAAGATCGACTAGTCCCATTCCTCGATCTTGTTGAGCCGGGGGCAGTTTATGCCCCCGGCGCCTCCTGTTGACTTGGGGCCCGCGGTCGTTATCTCCCATGCTTCCTCGACGGTGGCGGGTCCTCGTCATAGCGCTCTGCATGTTCTAGCCACACGCGCATGCCGGAGCGCATCTACTCATTGCGATCGTTTCACCTTTAGAAAGGACATTTACATGGACGCCAAGTTTACCGAGCTCGTCGAGCAGCTGAACGGCCTCGATTTTAAGGGTATGTACGGCAGCGACTTCCTGCACACCTGGGATAAGACCACCGATGAGCTCAAGGCGCTCTACATCGTCGCCGACGCTCTGCGCGAGCTGCGCGAGAACAACGTTTCGTCCAAGATCTTCGACTCGGGCCTGGCCGTCTCGCTGTTCCGCGACAACTCCACCCGTACGCGTTTCTCCTTCTCTAAGGCCGCCAACCTGCTCGGCCTTGAGCTGCAGGACCTGGACGAGAAGAAGTCCCAGATCGCTCACGGCGAGACCGTCCGCGAGACCGCTACCATGATCTCCTTCATGGCCGACGTCATCGGCATCCGCGACGACATGTACATCGGCAAGGGCGACGCCTACATGGCCGAGGTCTCCGAGTCTGTCCAGCAGGCTTACGAGGACGGCGTTCTGGATCACCGTCCCACGCTCATCTCCCTGCAGTCCGACTCCGATCACCCCACGCAGTCCTCTGCCGACATGCTCTACCTTATCAACGAGTTTGGCGGCCTTGAGAACCTCAAGGGCAAGAAGGTTGCCGTTACCTGGGCCTATTCGCCCTCTTACGGCAAGCCGCTGTCCTGCCCACAGTCGCTGATCAGCCTGCTGCCCCGTTTTGGCATGGACGTCACCCTGGCCCACCCCGAGGGCTACGACCTCATGCCCGAGGTCGTCGAGCGCGCTAAGGGCTACGCCGCCGAGTCCGGCACCACCTTTAAGCAGGTCAACACCATGGCCGAGGCCTTCGAGGGCGCCGACATCGTGATCCCCAAGAGCTGGGCTCCGTTTGCCGCCATGGAGAAGCGCACCAACCTGTACGCCGAGGGCGACGACGCCGGCATCGCAGCGCTCGAGAAGGAGCTGCTCGCTCAGAACGCTACGCATCAGGATTGGTGCTCCACGACCGAGCTCATGGAGAAGACTGCCAACGGCCAGGACACTATCTTTATGCACCCGCTGCCCGCCGACATCTCCGGTGTCTCTTGCGAGCACGGCGAGGTCAACGCCGACGTCTTCGACATGCACCGCGTGGGCATGTACAAGGAGGCCAGCTACAAGCCGTACGCCATCGCAGCCATGATGTTCCTGCAGAAGGTTGCCGATCCCGCCGCTACCCTCAAGGCCCTCGACGAGCGCAACACCGCTCGTTGGCTCCAGGCCTAAAGCCGGGTTGAGGTAAGCCATGTAAAGGGGGCGCTCTGCCAATCGGCGGGGTGCCCCTTTTTTGCATCGCGGGCGTGCGGGATAAGTGCTTTCGATGTGGATGCCCGCGGCGCGAGTTATGGGTACGATGGTTTCAGGGGAGGTATCACCATGAAACTTGGATGCGTCATTATGGCCTCGGGCGAGGGCAAGCGGTTTGGCTCTAACAAGATGCTTGCCGATATCTATGGCGAGCCGCTGATTGCCCGGACCATCGATTCGGTTCCCCGGGGCTTTGACGTTGTGGTCTCGACGCGTTGGCCCGAGGTCGCCCAGATTTGCGAGGACAAGCATTGCCCGTGCGTGCTGCACGATGGCGAGCTGCGCAGCGAAAGCGTCCGTGCGGGCCTTTCGTGGGGAGTCGAACGCAACTGGAAAGGTTGCCTCTTTTTGCCGGGCGACCAGCCGCTTGTGAGCGCGGATTCTTTTGATGCCATGGTTCACGCGTTTGACGAGCGTGGCCGCAAACATCCGGTGCGCTTGGCGTGCAGCGGTGAGCCTTCGAGTCCGGTGCTCTTTCCGGCGGAACTGTTCGATGCACTTATGTGTCTTGAGGGCAAGGACGGCGGCGGTTCGATTCTCAAAGGTCGCGTCGACGTCACGCTGGTCGAAGCGCGCGCCTACGAGCTGTGGGATGTCGATACCGCCAAGGGACAGCGACGCATAGCGGAGCATATTGCCGCCTGCTCGTATTTTGATCGCGTGGCCAACTGTATGAATCGATAAGGAGCAACATGATCATCATCAAAAACGGCGCGCTCGTGACGCCCCAGGGGCTTCGCCGCGCCGATCTTGCCATGGAGGGCGATAAGATCGTGCGGATTGCCGCGGCGATTGAGCCGGGCGCCGACGATACCGTCGAGGACGCCGCGGGCTGCTGGGTGTTTCCCGGCTTTATCGACGGCCACACGCACATGCAGTGCTGGACCGGCATGGATTGGACAGCCGATAGCTTTGAAACCGGCACGCGTGCGGCTGCCTGCGGCGGTACGACGACCATCGTGGACTACGCGACGGCCGACCGCGGCGTGACCATGCCCGATGCCTTGGCCGAGTGGCATCGCCGTGCCGACGGAACCTGCACGGCCAACTACGCCTTTCATATGGCACTCGCCGAGTGGAATGAACGCAACCGCGCCGATCTTTCGGCTATGCGCGAGGCGGGCGTATCGTCGTTTAAGACCTACTTTGCCTACGATCATTTGCGCCTGGACGATGCCGAGACGCTCGAGGTGCTCGAGGAGCTCAAGCGTATTGGCGGCATACTGTGCGTGCATTGCGAGAACGGTACGCTGGTGAATGAGCTGCAGAAGCGCGTGTACGAGCAGGGGATTCATGGGCCCGAGGGGCATGCGCTCAGCCGCCCGGACGTGTGTGAGGCCGAAGCCGTGAGCCGCCTGCTGTATCTGGCGCACCTGGCCGGCGACGCCCCAGTCAACGTGGTGCACCTTTCGACCAAGTTGGGGCTCGAGGCCATTCGTGCGGCCAAGGCGCGCGGGCAGAAGAATATCTATGTCGAGACCTGCCCTCAGTATCTGATGCTCGACGACACCTGCTATCTGGAGCAGGGCGAGGACGGCTTTGCGGGCGCCAAGTACGTGATGAGCCCGCCGCTGCGCCATGCCGGCGACCGTGCCGCGCTGCGCGAGGCGCTTGTGGCCGGCGAGATCGATACGATTGCGACCGATCATTGCAGCTTTAACCTGCACGGGCAAAAGGACCGCGGGCGCGACGATTTCCGCGCGATTCCCAACGGCGGGCCCGGCGTGGAGCATCGTCCCGTCGCGATTGCCACGAGCTTTGAGGGACAGCTGGGACCCGAGGACCTCTGCCGCTTGATGAGCGAGAACCCGGCGCGCGTGTTTGGCATGTACCCGCGCAAGGGCTGTCTTGCCGAGGGTGCCGATGCCGACGTGTGCGTGTGGGATCCTTGCGCGCGTTGGACGATCAGCGCCGCGACACAGCATCAGGCCGTGGACTACACGCCGCTCGAGGGCTTTGAGGCACATGGCCGCGCCAAGGCCGTGTTTGTGAACGGCGTGCTGGCGGCACGCGACGGCGAGCCCACCGGAGCCCAGCCCGGCCGCTACGTCCCCCGCTAGCAGCAAAGATGCCGTGTCCCCTCCTCAGTTGCGGTGAAATACGGACTGTTTGCGGCCGTCGGGCGGCCAAACAGTCCGTATTTCACCGCAACTGAGGAGATGGGGCCGGCTACTTGAGGCTGCTGGCGACGACGGGGTGGTCGAGAGCTGCCTCGAAGCGGTCGGCCATCGTGGGGTCGCTGAGCGTGTCGACTTGGTTGAGCATGATGCGGGCATTGTTGAGGTTCAGCATCCGCAGCTCGGCATTGAGCACCTGGGCGACGCGCTCTGGGGTGGCAGTGTCGGTGAGCTCGCAGCCGCAACGCTCGCAAAAGAGCTCGGGGCGGTGGACAACCTCGGCGACGGGTTTGCCCAGTCCCGAGGCGCCGACGACCCAGACAACGTTTGCCGTGGCGGCGGGAATTACCGGCTCCCAGGCGGCATGCGCCTTGAGCGGGAGTCGCTTGCTACCGTCTGCCTCGGCCAACACATAGTCAAAGCGCTGTGCCAGCTCGCCGAGTGGCTCGGCGGGGGCGGAGAGCTTGCCTGTCTCCGGGTCCAAGATGCCTGCCTGGCAGATGCCTCCGCGTGCAAGCCCCGCGCAGGCCTCGCAGGTGCAGCCTGGGGCGTGTGGGGCACCTGGCTTCCAAGGCGCGGCGTCCAGGCGACGATTCGACCCGTCCCATGGCACGCCGGCAACGGGAAGCATATGCGTGGTGGTGCAGAGGAGCACGCGGCCGCCAGCGCGCATGAGCTCAAGACCCAGCGTTTTGAGCAACGTCGACTTGCCGCCGCTGCCGATAATCGCGGTAATGCCCGGCTCGATCCTGAGCGCCGAGGCAAGATTGCCGCTAACCGTTTCCATCTGTTCACCGCCGTATAATGCTGCGATAAGAAATAATCATTAGCGTAGCGGTCGAACCGCTTTTGCTCTGCTCAAACCGTAGCACAGGGAGGTGCCCCGGGAATGCTCGTTTATGTTCGCGGCGCAGGCGATATCGCCACGGGCGTGGCTGCTCGTCTGGTGCGCGCCGGCGTGTCGGTCGTCATGGCCGATATCGCGGTTCCCACGTGCATCCGTCGCACGATCAGTTTTTGCGAGGCCATTCGCTTGGGCGAGGTCGAGGTCGAGGGCATTCGCGCCCGGTTGGCGCAGACGCCGGCCGAGGCGCTTGAGATTACCGAGGAGGGGGATGTCGCCGTGGTGGTGGACCCCCAGGCACAGATGCTCGGCGAGCTTAAGCCCGCTGCCGTGGTCGACGCGATTCTGGCCAAGCGCAACTTGGGCACCACGCGCGATATGGCGCCTGCCGTCATCGCCGTGGGGCCGGGCTTTACCGCGCCGGTCGATTGCGATGCCGTGGTCGAGACTATGCGCGGGCATTTTTTGGGCCGCGTGATTACCCAGGGCTCGCCCCAGCCCAATACGGGCGTGCCGGGTGTCATCGCCGGATACGGCAAGGAGCGTGTAATCCACAGCCCCGCCGCCGGTGTGTTTAGGTCCGACCGCGCGATCGGCGATATCGTGAGTGCCGGCGAGTGCATTGGATATGCGGGCAATACGCCCATGTTCACGACGATTGACGGCTGCTTGCGCGGCCTTTTGGCAGATGGCGTCCACGTCACCGAGGGCTTTAAGTGCGCCGATGTCGACCCACGCGGCGACGCCAGCTACATCAACTATATTTCGGACAAGGCGACATCGGTCGGCGGCGGCGTGCTCGAGGCGCTCGCCATGCTCACCAACGTTTTTAGGGGATAGGAAGCGACGATGGAAAAGCTCGATGTGGTGAATGCTGCGCTTGGCGCTCTGAAGGCTGGTAAGACGTGTGAGCTCGTGGTCGTGGCCGGCACGGCGGGGTCGTCGCCGCGCGGCGTGGGCGCCTGGATGGCCGTCTTTGCCGACGGTAGCCAAGCGGGTACCATCGGCGGCGGCAAGATTGAGCTCTTTGCGCTGAACGAGGCGCGCGAGCTGCTGGCCGCGGGACAGTCGCGTCTGGTCCGCTACACCATGGGCGGCGAGAACTCCGATACCGGCATGATCTGCGGCGGAGCCATTTGCCTGTGCTATCTGCACCTGGATGCAACCAAGGCGCCGTTGTTCCAGGAGATTGCCGATGTACTGGCGTATCGACGCATCGGCGACTTCGTCATCGGCTTTGAGCCGTTTATCGCAAGCGCGCTCGAAAGCGACGTTGCCGAATACCATGGCGAGGAGTCGCGCCATACCATTGCCGGCTGCCCCGAGCTTTCGTTGGTGGAGGAGGGGAGTAAGGTCACCTACACCAACGCCGCCTCCGAGATTCCCCCGGCGCACATCGAGACGCTCTGCCCCGAGGGCCTGACCTACATCTTTGGCTGCGGACACGTGGGCGCCGCGACGGCGCGCGTGCTCACGGCGGCGGGCTTTGCCGTTGTGGCGTGCGATGACCGCCCCGGCACGCTGACGCCCGAATGGGTGCCCGGTGTCTACGATCGTCGCCTGGTTGATTACAAGAACCTGAGCGAGCTGTGTCCCATCGGTCCGCGCGACTTGGTGGTCGTGGCCACAGCAGGCCACAAGTCCGATATCGACGTGGTGATTCAGGCGATGCACGCCAAGCCCGCCTACCTGGGCTGTCTGGGCTCGCGCCGCAAGATGGCCTTTGTGCGCGCCCGCCTGGAGCAGGAGGGCTTTACGCAGGACCAGATCGACGAGCTGCACCTGCCGATCGGCGTTGCCATTCAGGCCGAAGATCCCGAAGAGATCGCCATCTCCATCGCCGCCGAGATGATCCACCTGCGCCGCACCAAACTCGTCCCCCGCAAGCGCTAATCTCATCCCCATATATGAGTTGCGGTGAAATAGTCCCTAGATAAGCCCGACGGGCGGTCAGCCAGGAACTATTTCACCGCAACTGCCATTTCCGTCCCCTAGGGATCAATATGTGCGGGGGAGTTGTGGAGTTGTGCAGGCAGACGAGGTTTTTCTGGAAATACGCACCCAATGCGCGTATAGTACCGATTGTTTTGTCGGCTCCTGCTGCGTCGAGTCCAAACCGCAAAATGCCATGAGCGGCGCGGATGCAGCCAGGAGGCACGAGGACAACCCATCGTGGCCACGCCCCGTGCTTAAAACCCCAAGAAGGAGTGAACAATGGCAGAAGAGAAGTATGTGCCGCGTCTGAAGACCAAGTACAACAACGAGGTCAAGCAGCAGCTTCAGGAAAAGTTCCAGTACGAGAACGTCATGATGATCCCCAAGTTTGAGAAGATCGTCGTGAACATGGGTGTCGGCGAGGCCGCTACCGATTCCAAGGCCATCGACGGTGCCGTGCGCGACCTGCGCGCCATCACCGGCCAGCAGCCGATGATCACCCGTGCCCGCAAGTCCATCGCTACCTTCCGCCTGCGCGCTGGTATGCCGATCGGCTGCAAGGTTACCCTGCGTGGCGACCGTATGTGGGAGTTCTTCGATCGTCTGACCTCCGTCGCGATCCCCCGTATCCGCGACTTCCGCGGTATCTCCGCCAAGAGCTTCGACGGCCGTGGTAACTTCTCCATGGGCGTCACCGAGCAGCTCATCTTTCCCGAGATCGACTTCGACTCCGTCGATCACCAGCGTGGTATGGACATCACTTTCGTGACCACCGCCAACACCGATGAGGAGGCCAAGGCCCTTCTGGACGCCTTCGGTTTCCCGTTCAAGAAATAGGTTCACCTGCCCTATAAGCGCCGTTCCCACAAGGGGGCGGCGCTTGGGGCGAACAATACTCTATGTGAGGAGGATATAAGTGGCTAAGACATCGATGATCGTCAAGTGCAATCGCAAGCAGAAGTTCTCTACTCGTGAGTACACGCGCTGCCAGCGCTGCGGCCGTCCGCACTCTGTGTACCGCAAGTTCGGCCTGTGCCGTGTCTGCTTCCGCGAGCTTGCACTCAAGGGCGAGCTTCCCGGCGTTAAGAAGGCCAGCTGGTAAGTCACTACCAGCGTTTCAAGCATCCGTTTGGAACAGGGAAAACGCGCTAGTTAGGCTTTGCCGTTAAGGGCGGCGAAGAACCAAGAGCACGTGTTCATCAAGAACGAAGGAGAATCTGTATGAACCTTACAGACCCGATCGCAGATATGCTTACGCGCATCCGTAACGCTAACTCTGTGAACAAGGCCACGGTCTCCATGCCGAGCAGCAAGAAGCTCGTCGAGATCGCTCGTGTTTTGCACGAGGAGGGCTACATCGAGGGATACGATGTCGAGGACACCGTTCCCCAGAAGACTCTGCACATCACGCTTAAGTATGGTCCCAAGAAGGCTAAGGTCATCAATGGCATCCGCCGCATTTCCAAGCCGGGCCTGCGTAAGTACACCGGCGTTGCCGACATGCCCCGCGTCCGCGGTGGCCTTGGTACCGCCATTATTTCCACCAGCCATGGCGTCATGACCGACCGCGATGCTCGCAAGCACAACGTCGGCGGCGAGATCATCGCTTACGTCTGGTAATTCGCTCGGTAGGTAGAAGGAAAGGAGATCACCGTGTCTCGTATCGGTAATAAGCCTGTCCAGATTCCCGCCGGAGTCGAAGTGGCAGTCAACGGCAACAACGTTGTCGTCAAGGGTCCCAAGGGCCAGCTCGAGCTCGATGTCTTTGAGAAGCTCACCATCAACGTCGAGGACAACGTCCTCACCGTTTCCCGTCCCGACGACGAGCGTGAGACCCGTGCCCGCCACGGCCTCACCCGCGCCCTCATCCACAACATGGTTGTTGGCGTTTCCGAGGGCTTCGAGAAGAAGCTCGAGCTCGCCGGCGTCGGTTACCGCGTGCAGCAGAAGGGCAAGAACCTCGAGTTCTCCCTGGGCTTCTCGCACCCCGTGATCGTCGAGGCTCCCGAGGGCATCACCTTCGAGGTTCCCGACAACACCCACGTGAACGTCAAGGGTATCAACAAGCAGCAGGTCGGTCAGATCGCCGCTGAGATCCGCGGCCATCGTCCTCCCGAGCCTTACAAGGGCAAGGGTATCCACTATGTTGGCGAGCACATCCGCCGCAAGCTGGGTAAGGCCGCCAAGTAGTCGTAACCGACTCACTCGCATAAGACCAGCACCCCGTTAGGTGCTGGCAAGATCAACCTTTTTAGGAGTTTACGTATGAACAAGCATAAGGCGAAGCTGGAAGGCCTCAAGCGTCGTCAGCGTCGTGTTCGCGGCAAGGTCTCGGGTACCGCCGAGCGTCCGCGTCTTCGCGTGACCCGTACTAACGCCAACATCTATGCCCAGATCATCGACGACAGCAAGGGCTCCAGCCTGACGCTCGTCTCCGCCTCGACCCTCGAGGCCGAGTTCAAGGGCACCCACACCTCGAACAAGGAGGCTGCGGAGAAGGTCGGTCAGCTCGTTGGCAAGCGTGCCATCGAGGCCGGCATCACCAAGGTCGCTTTCGATCGTGGTGGCCGTATCTACCATGGCCGCGTCAAGGCCCTCGCCGACGGTGCTCGTGCCGCCGGTCTCGAGTTCTAGGAGGTATGTAGCACATGGCTCGTAATCAGAAGCAGCAGCGCGAGGCCTCCGAGTTCGAGGAGCGCGTCGTTTACATCAACCGCGTGTCGAAGACCGTCAAGGGTGGTCGTCGCATGAGCCTCGTCGCTCTCGTCGTCGTTGGCGACGGCAAGGGCAACGTCGGCGTTGGCATGGGCAAGTCCGCTGAGGTGCCCATGGCCATCTCCAAGGCGTCTCTCGATGCCAAGAAGAACATGTTCCACGTGCCGGTGACCGAGCAGGGCACCATTCCGCACGAGGTTCTCGGTCACTTTGGTGCCGGCCGCATCATCATCAAGCCCGCTGTCGAGGGTACCGGCGTTATCGCCGGCGGCGCTGTGCGTCCCCTCTTCGAGCTTGCTGGCATCAAGAACGTCCTGTCCAAGTCCCTCGGTACCGACAACGGCCTCAACATCATCAAGGCTGCCGTCGAGGGCCTCAAGGAGCTCTCCAGCCCTGAGGACGTCGCGGCTCGCCGTGGCCTGACGGTCTCCGAGATGTTCGTCGGTAAGGAGAACTAAGCATGGCTGACACCATCAAGATCAAGCAGGTCCGCAGCACCAATGGTTGCAAGCAGGACCAGGTCCGTACTGTCCGTGCCCTCGGTCTCCACAGGATCCGCGAGGTTCGCGAGATTGCTGACAACGAGTCCGTCCGCGGCATGATCTTCAAGGTCAAGCACCTTGTCGAGATTGTAGAGGAGTAGCAAATGCAGCTTCACGATCTTACTCCCGCGCCCGGTTCCACCAAGAACCGCAAGCGCGTCGGCCGTGGCAATTCTTCGGGTCACGGCACCACTTCTGGCCGCGGTCAGAAGGGCCAGGGTTCCCGCTCTGGCGGCACCAAGGGTGCCGGCTTCGAGGGTGGCCAGACTCCGCTGGCTATGCGCCTGCCCAAGCTTCCGGGCTTCCGCAACCCCCGTCGTATCGAGTACACCGCCGTTAACGTTGAGCGTCTCGAGCGCAAGTTCGAGGACGGCGCTGTGATCGACGGTGCCGCTCTTAAGGCCGCTCGCATCACCAAGAGCGAGTTCGAGCCCGTCAAGGTGCTCGGCAATGGTGAGCTCACCAAGAAGTTCACGGTCAAGGTCGACAAGGTCAGCGCTTCTGCGCAGGCCAAGATCGAGGCCGCCGGCGGAAAGGTCGAGCTGCCGTGCTAAATGGTCTTAAGAATGCTTTCCGCATCAAAGAATTGCGCGAAAAGATTCTTTTTACCATAGCTATGCTCGTCGTGTACCGCATTGGTGCGCACGTTCCTGTGCCCGGCATTCCCTTCCAGGGGATGCTGGGCCTTTTCTCGACCGATAACAATTCGGTCGCCGCAGGTGCTATGGCCCTCCTGAATCTTTTCTCTGGTGGCGCGTTGAGCTATGTTTCGGTGTTCTCCCTGGGCATCATGCCTTACATCACCAGCTCGATCATCCTCCAGATGCTCCAGGCCGTTGTGCCTTCCCTGCATGAGCTTGCCCGCGAGGGCGAGGTCGGTCAGACCAAGATTACGCAGTATTCGCGTTACCTCACTCTGGCTCTGGCAATCCTCAACTCCGTGGGTTACCTCTTCCTCTTTAAGAGCTTCGGCATCAGCTTTACTGGCGCCGGCGCTCCCGAGATCATCTTCGACCTCATGATCGTCGGCACGCTCACCGCGGGCGCCATGCTGATCATGTGGATTGGTGAGCTCATCACCCAGCGCGGTATCGGCAATGGCATGTCGCTGATCATCTTCGCGAACATCATGGCCGGCCTGCCGCAGGCGATCTTCTCCAGCACCGAGGGCAATGCCGGTGGCATCATCACCATGGTGATCATCTGCGCCATCATCTTGCTGGTTATCCCGCTGATTGTTTTCCTTGAGCGCGGCCAGCGCCGCATTCCGGTCTCCTACGCTAAGCGCGTCGTGGGCCGTCGCATGATGGGTGGCCAGACCACCTACCTGCCCATCAAGGTCAACACCGCGGGTGTCGTGCCGATCATCTTCGCTTCTGCGCTGCTGTACTTCCCGGCCCAGATTGCCGTGTTCTTCCCCGGCATCGGCTGGATCCAGGCAGTTGCCTCTGCGCTTTCGACCGGTTGGCTCAACTGGGTGCTTAACGTTGTCCTCATCGTGTTCTTCGCGTACTTCTACACCTCCATGGTGTTCAACCCCGATGACACGGCCGACAACCTTAAGAAGCAGGGCGGCTTTATTCCGGGCGTCCGTCCGGGTAGGGCTACCGCGGCCTACATCAAGAACGCGCTCAACAAGATCACGCTTCCCAGCGCTGTCTTTTTGGCGCTCATCGCCATCGTGCCTTCGATCATCTTCTCCTTCACGGGTAACCATCTGATCCAGGCGTTTGGCGGCACGTCCATCCTCATCATGGTCGGCGTCGTGCTCGACACGGTCGATAAGCTCGAAGGCCAGATCAAGATGTATGATTACGATGGATTCTTTAAATAGGCTAGAGGAGGATTGCTCATGAACCTCGTATTGCTCGGAGCTCCGGGTGCCGGTAAGGGCACCGTCGCACAGGAGCTCGTCGCCGAGTTTGGCGTCGCTCACATTTCCACGGGCGACCTGCTGCGTGCTGCCGTCAAGGGTGGCACCGAGCTTGGTATTCAGGCTAAGAAGTACATGGACGCTGGCGAGCTCGTTCCCGACCAGCTCGTGATCGACCTTGTCAAGGAGCGCCTTGCCGCCGATGACGCCCAGCAGGGCTTCATCCTCGATGGCTTCCCGCGCAACACCGCCCAGGCCGTGACGCTCGATTCCGAGCTCTCCGCTATGGGTCGCGAGATCGACTGCGCCCTTCTGGTCGATGTGGCCCCCGAGGTCATCATCGATCGTTTGTCTTCGCGTCGTACCTGCCGCGCCTGCGGTTACACCGGCACGGCTGCCGATGCCACCTGCCCCAAGTGCGGCGGCGAGATGTATCAGCGCGACGACGACAAGCCCGAGACCATCAAGAACCGTCTCGACGTCTACGAGAAGTCCACGAGCCCGCTCGTCGACTACTATCGTGGCCAGGGTCTGCTCAAGTCGGTCAACGGTGACCAGGCTCGCGAGACCGTGTACGGGGATGTCAAAGAGGCTCTCGGTCTATGATCAAGATTAAGTCTGCAACGCAAATTGAGCAGATGAAGAAGGCAGGAGCGCTATCTAAGATGGCGCTCCGCCACGTTGGAGCCATGGTTCGCCCCGGCGTGTCGACCTTCGAACTCGATCAGCTTGCCGAGCAGATTATCCGCATGCATGGCGGCACCCCGGCCTTTAAGGGTTACGGCGGGTTCCCCGGAACCATTTGCGCATCAATCAACGATGCCGTGGTCCACGGTATTCCCAACCCCGATATGATCCTGCGCGATGGCGATATCATCTCCATCGATACGGGAGCCGTTCTCGACGGTTGGGTCGGCGATAACGCCTGGACGTTTTTCGTCGGCACCCCCACGCCCGAGGCCAAGGCCCTGTGCGAGGTTACGCGCGATTGCCTAAAGGCTGCCATCGAGCAGGCTGTTCCCGGTAACCATATCGGGGACGTCGGGTATGCTGTTCAGTCCCTCGCCGAGTCTCACGGTTACGGCGTGCTTCGCGATTACGTGGGCCATGGCATTGGCCGCGTGATGCACGAGGATCCCAACGTTCCAAATTATGGAAAGAAGGGGAGAGGCGTTCGCCTCCAGGCTGGTATGGTCATCGCCATCGAGCCGATGGTAACGATGGGTTCCAATCATGTGAGCACGGGCTCCGATGGTTGGATCGTTACGACCAACGACCACCTGCCCGCCGCGCACTACGAGAACACCGTCGCCATTACCAATGACGGCCCGGTGATTCTCACTACCGACGCGCAAGGCGCTTGGTGTTCCTTGCAGGGCGGAGAAATGTAACAAGTTCCACGTAGATGTGGAGCCATTACGAAGATATTACGATACGTGCATGCGTATTGTAAAATACTCAATCGCTGTCGTTTTCTAGAGAAAGATGATTGCTTGTGAAGAAGGAAGACGCAATTGAGCTCGAGGGTACGGTAAAGGAACCGCTGCCCAACGCCATGTTTAAGGTCGAGCTCGAGAACGGTCATTCGGTTCTGTGCAACATTTCTGGCAAGATTCGAATGAATTACATCCGCATTCTCCCCGGTGACAGGGTTGTCGTGGAGCTTTCCCCGTACGACCTGACCCGCGGTCGCATCACCTATCGCTATAAATAGCGACACGCATACACGCTCTTTTCCGACTGCAGGCTTAGCTCAACCTACGGTCGGTTTGCGTGTGAAGACCAGCCATAGTTTTAAACGCCTGCGGCTGGGCGAGTAGATAGTAGGGAAGTAGTTTGAGCGCTACCGAAAGGAAGAACGATGAAGGTACGTCCTTCGGTCAAGAAGATGTGCGATAAGTGCAAAATCATTAGGCGCCACGGCAAGGTCCTCGTCATTTGCGAGAACCCCCGTCATAAGCAGCGTCAGGGTTAAGAGAGGAGACTACGTTGGCCCGTATTAATGGTGTCGACCTCCCGCGTGAGAAGCGCGTTGAGATCGGTCTGACCTACATTTACGGCATCGGCCGCACCACTGCGACGAAGATTTGCGTCGAGTGCAACGTTAACGTGGATACGCGCGTTAAGGACCTCACCGAGGATGAGGTTAACGCCATCCGCGATTATATCGATAAGAATCAGATCATGGTTGAGGGCGACCTCCGCCGTGAGCGCAACCAGAACGTCAAGCGCCTTATGGACATCGGCTGCAACCGCGGCCTTCGTCACCGCAAGGGCCTCCCGGTCCGCGGCCAGCGCACCCACACTAACGCTCGTACCCGCAAGGGCCCGAAGCGTCAGATCGGTGCTAAGAAGAAGAAATAAGGAGCGCTAGATAGATGGCTACTGCTAAGAAGAACGTTCGCGCTGCCCGTCTGAAGCGCGCGGACCGTAAGAACATTTCCGTGGGCCAGGCTCACATTCGTTCTACGTTCAACAACACGATCGTTTCGATCACCGATCCCCAGGGCAACGTCATTTCCTGGAAGTCGGCTGGCCAGGTGGGCTTCAAGGGCTCCCGTAAGTCCACGCCGTTCGCTGCCCAGATGGCTGCCGAGGCTGCTGCCAAGCAGGCCATGGAGCACGGTATGAAGAAGGTTTCCGTCTTCGTCAAGGGCCCCGGCTCCGGTCGTGAGACCGCCATCCGCTCCCTCCAGGCTGCTGGCCTCGAGGTCTCGAGCATCCAGGACAAGACCCCCATTCCGCACAACGGCTGCCGCCCCAAGAAGCGTCGCCGCGTGTAACTGAAAGGATCGTATCAATATGGCAATCGACAGGACTCCTGTTCTTAAGCGCTGCCGTCAGCTCGGGATCGATCCCGCTGAGCTCGGTTACAGCAGCAAGAAGGAATCTATCCGTCAGCCCAAGCGCCGTCGCAAGGAATCTGAGTACGGCATGCAGCTGCGTGAGAAGCAGAAGGTCAAGTTCATCTATGGCGTTCTGGAGAAGCAGTTCCACGGCTACTTCAACAAGGCCCGTAAGATGAACGGCGTCACCGGTGAGAACCTCATGATCATTCTTGAGTCTCGCCTCGATAACGTCGTCTTCCGTCTTGGCTTCGCTCGCACCCGCAAAGAGGCTCGTCAGTCCGTCCGTCACGGTCACTTCACCGTGAACGGCAAGCGCGTGGACATCCCGTCCTACCGCGTCAAGGCCGGCGACGTCGTCGCTGTCGGCGAGAAGTTCCGTGACCTCCTCCCCATCAAGGAGGCTCTGATTTCCTCCGAGCGCTTTGAGGTCCCTGGCTGGCTCGAGGTCGATATCGAGAAGCTGTCTGGTAACGTGCTCGCTCTGCCGACGCGTGAGCAGATCAGCGGTGATATCAACGAGCAGCTCATCGTCGAGCTCTACTCTAAGTAGTCCATCCGGGCTGCTGAGGCTGGAGGTAATACATGTCAGAATTCATTAGGCCTCAGGTTCAGGTCGAAGAGATCAACGAGACGTCTGCTCGTGTCTCCGTCGAGCCGCTCGAGCGTGGCTACGGCGATACGCTGGGTAACTCCCTTCGTCGCGTTCTTCTGTCCTCGCTCGAGGGTGCCGCCGTCGAGGCTATTCAGATCGATGGCGCGCAGCACGAGTTCATGACCATCCCTAACATGGTCGAGGATGTCACCGACATCGTCCTGAATGTCAAGGGTCTTGTCTTCAGGGCTCTCGGCACGACCGACGAGGCGACCGCCACCATTTCGGTTGACGGCCCCTGCGAGGTCACCGGTGCGGACTTCTTTATTCCGTCCGAGTTTGAGCTGGTCAACCCCGAGCAGCACATCGCTACGCTCACCGAGGGTGGCCATCTCACCATGAGCATGCGCATCGGCTATGGCCGCGGCTATGTTTCTGGCGAGGCCAACAAACGCGACAACGATCCCATCGGTGTGATCCACGTCGACTCGCTGTACTCGCCGGTTTCCCGTTGCGCCAAGCTCGTTGAGGCTTGCCGTGTCGGTCAGCACACCGACTACGACCGCCTTGTCCTCGAGATCGAGACCAACGGCTCCATCGCCCCGCGCGACGCCGTGGTCCAGGCTGCCAATATCATTAACCAGCATATGGCTGCCTTTATGAACCTTGCCGAGACCCCCGAGGTCGAGGAGGAGGCTTCGATCTTCGCTCCCGAGGTCACCAACGACAACGCTGAGCTGGACAAGCAGATCGAGGATCTGGACCTTTCCGTCCGTTCTTACAACTGCCTTAAGCGCGCCAGCATTCACTCGGTCCGTCAGCTCGTTGAGTTCTCGGAGAACGATCTGCTCAACATCCGTAACTTCGGTGTTAAGTCGATCGAGGAAGTGAAGGACAAGCTTGAGTCCATGGGCCTGAGCCTGAAGGCTTAATGCTTCGCATATTTGAGGAGAAACTAGACCATGCGTCATAACGTTAAGAAGGGCCTGAAGCTCGGCACCGATGCGAGCCACACCAAGGCCATGAAGAAGAGCCTTGCTAAGGCCCTCTTCGAGAACGACCGCATCAAGACCACCGAGACCCGCGCTAAGGCGCTGCGTTCGGTCGTCGATCCGATCATCACCTGGGCCAAGAAGGGCGACCTGCACTCTCGTCGTCTGGCTATCGCCAAGCTCGGCGATAAGCAGCTCGTTGCCGAGATCTTCGACAAGGCTGCTCAGGGCATGTGGCAGGACCGCAACGGCGGTTACACCCGCATCATGAAGCTCGGTAACCGCAAGGGCGACAACGCTCCCATCGTTATCATGGAGCTCGTCACCGAGCCTTGCACGCCTAAGGCTAAGAAGGCTGCTCCGGCCCCCAAGAAGGCCGCTGCTCCCAAGAAGGTCGAGGCTGCCGAGGAGGCTCCTGCTGAGGAGACCGCTGAGTAGACAATCCGTCTGCATAGGCTATATTCGAGGGGTACGTTCGCGTACCCCTCTTTTTTTGTCGAAATGCCATTGCCTGTTTGTTGGGAGCGCCCATGACCGCGCCGTCTGATTTCAATTCGATTCCAGAGCTCGATGCCACGCTCGTTTTCCGCGTGGCATACGATGGCTCGTCCTATAGCGGATTTGCCGAGCAGCCGGGACAGACGACGGTTGCGGGTGAGCTACGTCGAGCTATTGAGACGCTCCTGCGCCGTCCGATCGACCTGACGTGTGCGGGACGTACCGATGCCGGCGTGCATGCGGTGGCACAGTTTATCAGCGTGCCCGTAACGGACGCTGAGTTGGCTTTGACGCGCCGTAGGTGGCTGAGGGCTATGGATGCCCTCCTGCCCAAAGATATCGCCATAAACGAGGTCTACAAGGCCCGTAAAGGCTTTTCTGCACGCTTTGATGCGCGTTCCCGTACGTATACGTACCGTATTGCCGATCGCGACGCGCGCCCTGTGCTTTCGCGCGGTGCGGTGTGGTGGCATCGCTACCCATTGGATGTTGAGGCGATGTCTGCGGCCTGTCCCGCGCTGCTGGGCGAGCAGGACTTCAAGAGCTTTTGCAAGGTGGCGTCTGCCGTGGGCAAGCCCACGCACCGCTGCGTGATGCGTGCCGAGTTTGGCCATGAGGTTGCGTTTGGCGAGGACATCCTGACGTTTACCATCGAGGGCAATGCGTTTCTGCATTCGATGGTCCGCACGATCGTGGGCACGCTTGTCGAGATTGGCATGCATCGCCGTGAACCCGAGTGGATGCGCGAGGTCATCGATGCTTGCGACCGTATCGCTGCGGGCCCCACGGCTCCTGCCTGCGGCCTTACGTTTATGGGCGTGGATTACGATCCCGCCGAGCTTGTCGTGCTCGACTAGGGGAGGGCTCGGCGCGTCGTGCGTCGGCACCTGTCATCTGTGGGCTGCGCGTGTGCAACATCTGTTCTTGGCGTGCAATACAACCGGTGTCTCATTGCTTTTATTGCCGGGGTGTACCATGAACGACAGTTTGATTCACTGCTGTCGAGAGGACGGATAACTTGGTTCGACGTGGCTCGCATCCGCGACTTTCGGTGATCCTTGTGGTAGAAGGTTCGCCCAGCTATGCGATGCGTGCGCTCGAGAGTATCCAGAACCAAGACCTCTACGATTTGCAGATTGTCGTTGTCTGTCGCGATGCTGCGCCCGGTGTGCGCCATTCGCTTCAAGTTGCTGCCGACAGGGACATTCATATTGATTTGATTGACGTCGAGGACGCGAAGCGCGGCGCTTGTCTTCGTGCCGGTTTTGCTGCCTCGCGCGGCTCTCAAATCATCGCTATGAACGCCGATGAGTGGTTTGCTCCGCAGTCCCTTTCCAAGATGGTCGATATCGCGTGCGATGCCGCGGCAGACATAGTGTTCCCCACGGTGTCGCTCGACCGCTATGATGCGCATCGAGAGCGCCATTCGCGCGTCTTGGATGCTGCTCATATTTCCATTGATGGTAAATCTTCGATGGTGGCCGGGCTGCCTCAGTTGATTTTAGGCGGCCTTGTCGCTCAGACCTCTGGCGTGATGTACAGCCGCTCGCTGTTTGAGGCATGCCTTTTGTGCGACAAGGTGTTTCACACAGTTGGGTTTATGGCATGCGCGCTTTCGCAGGCACGATGCGTGTCCGGCTGCGGCGATGCTTGTTTCCACGCGGCGGCACCTAAGCTTACAGATGCCTTTGATCCCACCATGTATGCCAAGGTATCCGATGATACCCGAGCGCTCGACGAGCTTGCGAACTCACTCTCGGAAGCAGATAGCGGTGGTCGGCTCAAGCTGGCAAGCCAGAAGTTCTACTTTGCCGGACTGGTCGCCTGCATCGAGAATTTGTGTCTGAGCCCGCATGGGGTGTCGTCAATCGAGCGTTCCGCCCGCATGCGTGATATGCTCGATGCGCCTCGAACCCGTCAGATGGTCGCCGCGCTCAAGGATAACCATCGGGGACTCGGTCTGTTGTTTGGGCCGATCGCCAGCGCCAAGCCCGCGCGCTGCGTGATGTGTACGCATCTGGCAGCTTTTCTTAACCGGACGGGCGCAAAAACCGCCTAAACGGCTCATTTCGAAACAAATTTGCATAGAATTGTTTCGAAATGCGTTCTTATACACAAAAGCCTTCAAATAGCGTTAAACTATTCAATCACTGATTGATTGTCTCCGCCATCTTTTGGAGAGAGGGTTTGTATGGCTAAAAAACGCAATGGGCGCCAGGATGCCATTAGAGATATTGTGCGCAATAAGGACGTCCGCACGCAGCGCGTGCTGGTCGATGAGCTCCGCGCTATGGGCTTTGATTGCACGCAGGCGACTGTCTCTCGCGATATTGCCGATATGGGGCTGCGTAAGCTCCCTGAGGGCATCTATGTTCTGGCAGAGGACCTGCACCTGCAGCGTATGGTTTCCGAGCTCGTAACGGGCGTTCTGCGCACCGATAATCTGGTTATGATCAAGGCTCAGCCTGGTACGGCTTCCGGCATCGCCGCCGCCGTTGATGCGGCAGAGCTGCCCGATGTGCTTGGCTCGCTTGCCGGCAACGATACGATTTTGGTTATTGCCCAGACGGCCGAGGACGGCGAGCGTCTTGAGGCGCTGATCAATAAGCTGAGCAATTCTCGCAAGTAGGCGTGCGGGTCGTGCGCTCGGCACCGTGCGCGCTGACATAGTGGCTTGTAAGGGGTATCGACGTTGGTCGGTGCCCCCTTTTTTGTCTGCCGGTATAAAGACCGCCCATCAGGTCGCTTTAAACTAAAAAGGCCCCCGAGCAGTTTAATAAGCTGCTCGGGGGCCTTGTTGCTTATGGCCGGATGATTTCTAGCCGACCGTATCGTCAGGCGTGGGCGAGGGGTCGGGAGTGGGCGTAGGCGTAGGCGTAGGCGTAGGCGTGCCGCCATCGCCGCCGGTCGAACCACCAGTTGAGCCGCCCGTCGAGCCACCGGTCGTACCGGTGCCGCCGGTGGTATCGCCACCCGTGGTCTCGGTGGTCGTGGTCGTCGTGGTAGTCGTTGTGGTAGTTTCCTCTTCGTCCTCGTTCTCGTCCTTGTCGTCGTTCTCCGTCTTCTTGGCGTTGTTGGTGCCGTAGAACTTCCAGACGCTGTTGTTCTTGTAGGTGGGCGCCGTTCCGGTCGCAAACTCCTCGCGCTCGGTACCGGTCAGAACGGTGTTCATAAACCGCTTAAAGACAGGCAGGTTGGTGCTGTCGCCCAGCAGGTCCGTGCCGTATTTTTGGATGGGGATCTCACCTGCGGAATAGCCGGTCCACAGGGCGCACGCCAGCTGCGGGGTATAGCCGCAGAACCACAGGTTGGTGGTGTTGTCGGTGGTGCCCGTTTTGCCGGCATAGGGCTGGTTGACGCTCAAGGCGCCGGCAGCACCCGTACCGCTGCCCTGCATGACGCCGGACAGAACATCGGTGACCGCGGCGGCCTCGCCCTCGGTAAGCACCTGTGAGGGATTGTCCGTGTGCTGGTACAGCACCGAACCGGTACGAGAGTCAATCTCGGTGATGGCGATCGGCTGGCGATAGTAGCCGCCGTTGGCAAACGTCGCGTAGGCGGCGGCCATCTCGAGCGGCGAGATCGAGCCGGTGCCGAGCGTCATGACGGGAACGTCCTCGATGTTGTCCTTGGCGGGATCGATGCCGAGCTTTTTGACGAGCGAGATGATCTTGCTGTTGCCGACGGCTTCCGCCACCTGGATGTAGCCGGTGTTGGAGGAGTATGCCGTCGCCTGCTTAAGCGTGATGTTGCCATAGCTATGGTTGGCGTAGTTTTGGACCTCGGTCGTGGTGCCCTTGGCCTTGAGCGGCGAGTTGCAGTTGAGGGTGACGTTGGGGTTCATGCCGTTTTGGATGGCAGTTGCCAGCGTAAAGGCCTTAAAGGTGGAGCCGACGGGACGCTTGGCCGTGGCATGGTTTACGTGGTTCTCGTCGGCGTTGTAGTCATAGCCGCCCACCATGCACTTGATGTAGCCGGTCTTGGGGTCGACGACGACCATGCCCATGTCCAGGCCGTCGAGCGAGAGCGTGTCGAGCTGCTCGCGGACGGCATTCTCTGCCACCTGCTGCATCGTGGGGTCGATGGTGGTCTTGACGGTCAAGCCGCCCTTAAAGAGCACGTCGGTCGAGAACTCCTGCTCCAGCAGCTGCTTAACATAGGCGACAAAGTAGGGCTGCGAGTATACGTCGACGCCGCTGCCCGAGATTTCGGTCACGTTGAGGGTGATGGGCTCGGCCTGTGCGGCATCGTGCTCCTCCTGCGTAATGTGGCCCAGGCGCAGCATGTTGTCGAGGACCTTGTTGCGACGGGACAGCGCCAGGTCGGGGTTGACCGTGGGGTCGTACTGCGAGGGCGAGTTGGGAAGGCCGATCAACAGCGCGGCCTCGCTCAGGGTGAGGTCTGCGGCGCTCTTGGACAGGTAGGTCTCGGCGGCGGCCTCAATACCGTAGGCGCCGTGACCGTAATAGATGGTGTTGAGGTACATCATGAGGATCTCGTCTTTGGAGTACATATCCTCCATCTTGACGGCGATGTAGGCCTCGCGCACTTTACGCTCGATGGTCGAGTCGAACTGCTCCTCCTGCAGGATGGTGTTGCGCACCAGCTGCTGGGTGATAGTCGAGGCGCCTTCGTGTCCGCCGCCGAGGGTTGCCACCGCAGCACGCGCGATACCCCACAGGTCGATACCGCCGTGCTCGTAGAAGCGCTCGTCCTCGACGTCAACGGTGCCCTGCAGCACGTAGGGGGAGACCTCGTCCTTGGTGATGGACTTGCGGTTTTGCGTGTAGAAGCTCGCGATCTTGTTGCCGTTGCAGTCGACGATCTCGGTGGGCTCGCTCACCAGATACGCGTTGGCGTCGGTGTAGTCGGGCAGATCGGACAGCCAGCGGTTGACGTTGCCGACCATGCCGATGCCAAATGCCACGCCCGCAATCAGCAGAAAGCCCAAAAACGAGAGCAGGATTATGGGCAGGGCATGCGTCTTTGAACGGCTGCGTCCCTGTCGTTGGCGAGGACCCATATATTGACCTCCAGGTATGTCGTGCCGGACGGTGGATGTGCCGTCGGGGCAGGATGGACATAAGTTATTACACGATAAACCAAACGGGGCGCGCGATGCCTCGTGTATGCTGGAAGACGGCATTTTTCAGAGTGAATGCATACCTTGGTAAGGAGTTTGTCGATGGCGATTCGGACGATGGGGCCGAGCGGACAATACGAGACTGGATTGGATGCTGCTGGTGCGGCGCTGCCCGAGTTGCTGGCGCCGGCGGGCGGGCTCGACCAGATGCTTGCGGCCATCGCCGCGGGTGCCGATGCCATCTATGCGGGGTTGGGCGGCTTTAACGCCCGTGTGAGCGCCCATGGCTTTACGGATAACGAGTTTGCGCGCGGCTGCGCCGTGGCGCATGCCCATGGCGTGCGTGTGTACGTAACGCTCAACGTGTTCGTGTTTGACGATGAGTTGTCCGACGCGGTGGTGTTGGGAGCTCATGCACTGGAGCTGGGCGCCGATGCTCTGATTGTCGCCGATGCCGGGTTGGCCTGCGCGCTGCGCGCGGCGATTCCCGGGGTCGAGATTCACCTGTCGACGCAGGCGGGCGTTCATAGCGAAGGCGCCGTGCGGCTTGCCGCCGATGAGCTGGGGGTCGAGCGCGTGACGACGGCACGCGAGCTGACGGTCGACGAGATTGCGGCGCTATGTGCCACGGGTGTGCCCATCGAGGTATTCTGCCACGGTGCGATTTGCATCGGCTATTCGGGGGCGTGCGAGTTCTCTGCCCTTCGACGTGGGCGCTCGGCGATGCGCGGTGATTGCACGCAGCCGTGCCGTCTATCCTATGACTTGGTGGACGAGGCTGGGCAGAGTGTTGCCGCCGTCGAGGGAGATCGCCTGCTGTGTCCGCGCGACTATCTGGGTATTGCGCATCTGCCCGAGCTTGTAGATGCCGGCGTGGCGTCGCTCAAGATCGAGGGGCGCATGAAGAACCCCGATTACGTATTCAACGTGGTGCGGGTGTGGCGCCGGGCACTCGATATGCTGTGCGACGGCGCGTGGGACCCCGATGCCGTGGAAGAGCTTGAGCGCGAGCTGGGAAGGTCGTTTAACCGCGGGTTTACCGACGCGTATTTGCGAGGCCGCTCGGGTGCGGAGCTTATGAGTTTTGAACGCGCAATTAACCAGGGCGTGCGCGTGGGGCGTTTGGTCGCTGTGGGCCACGAAGAGGTGACCGTTGAGCTCGACGCCGCCGTGGCGGCGGGTGACACGCTCGAGATTCGGTTCTATCCGGGTGTCGACGCGCGTCCCGATGTGCCCAAGCGCTGGCCGCAGGTGCCCTGCCCGGTGGATGCAGCAGCGGGGAAGCGCATCGTCGTGCATTGCAAGCGTAAGGTGGACGCGGGCTGCGAGGTGTACCTGATTCGCAGCGCCGGCGTGTTGGATCAGACGGCGGCGGTGTTGGAGCGCATGCGGGCCGAGGCGGATGCGATTGCGCCCGTTGAGCGTGCCGTTGAAGTGCTGCCCTTTGAGGGCGTTGCGGTGGATGGCGGTGCATCGACGGAGTTGGTGGAGTGCGCGGTTCCCACTCGCATGGTTTTTGCTTGGCAGCTGATGGATGCCGACCCGCGCGGAGAACTCGATTTGTCCGACGCCGTTGTGGTGCTTGACGAGGTGTGCCGCGCGAGTGACGCTGACTGGACCCGCTCACTGATGCAGCGTGCCGGGCGCATCGTCTGCCGCAACCTGGGGCAGGTGGCGATCGCTCGCGAGCTGGGCGTGACGTTTGACGTGGCGGCGCCGGTGTTCTGCGCGAATCGGGCCACGCTTACCTGGCTGCGCGGATTCGGTGCGGGGCGGGTGTACTTGCCGGCCGAGTTGCTCGGCAATGATGCAGAGCGTATTGCCGAGCTGGCTGCTGAACCCGGCGTCTTGGGTCCGGTCGACGCCGACCGTCCCGAGCTTATGGTGTGCGAGCACTGCCTGCTGACCGCCGAGGGCGTCTGCGCCACCGATGCGACGGGACAGGTTCGTTGCCGCGACTGCTTGCGTCGTCGGCAGGTACGCTATCTGGTCGAGCGTGACGGTACACGTCTGCCAGTTGCCATTGACGCATGCGGCAGGACGAGGATTTTCCTGTCGTAGGTGCCGCGTCGCGTCAGTTTGTTATCATAAGAGAGTTTATGGACTTCCAGCACCGCCGTTTTCGGCGAGGGTGCTATAGAAAAAGGAGGATACCCAATGCTGTCTGTTGACGAGCAAATGCGTATCATCACCTCGGGCGCCGCGCAGATCGTTCCCGAGGCCGACCTTCGCAAGAAGCTTGAGAAGGGCGAGCCCCTCAACATCAAGCTCGGCGTCGATCCCACCAGCCCCGACCTGCACCTGGGCCACGCCGTGCCCCTGCGCAAGATGCGTCAGTTCCAGGACCTGGGCCACAACGTCACCCTCATCATCGGCAACGGCACCGCGCTGATCGGCGACCCCTCGGGCAAGAACTCCACGCGTCCGCAGCTTTCGCAGGAGCAGATCGAGGCCAATGCCGAGACCTACGTGAGCCAGGCCATGAAGATCCTGGATCCCGAGAAGACCACCATCGTGCACAACGGTGACTGGATCCTTTCGATGGACCTGGCCGGCCTGCTGCAGGTATGCTCCAAGTTCACCGTCGCCCGCATCCTTGAGCGCGACGACTTTACTAAGCGCTACCAGTCTCAGACGCCGATCGCCCTGCATGAGTTCCTGTATCCCGTGATGCAGGCTTTCGACTCTGTGCAGATCAAGGCCGACGTGGAGATGGGCGGCACCGATCAGCTCTTCAACCTGCTCGCCGGCCGCGAGCTCATGGAGAAGATGGGTATGGAGCCGCAGATTGCGCTCACCATGCCGCTGCTCGAGGGCACCGACGGCGTGCGCAAGATGTCCAAGTCCTATGGTAACTACATCGGCCTGACCGACGCTCCCAAGAACATGTTCGGCAAGACCATGTCCATCCCCGACGAGATGATCGGCAAGTACTATCGTCTGGCCAGCTCGCTCACCCCTGCCGAGGTCGACAAGATCGACGCCGCCCTGGCCGATGGCTCCGCCGACCCCTACGAGCTCAAGCGTGCTCTGGGCCGCGACCTGTGCGACACCTACCACGGCGCCGGCGCCGGCGACGAGGCTCAGGCCGAGTTCGACCGCGTGTTCAAGGAGGGCCAGCTCGCCGACTTCCCCGAGAAGCACGTTGAGCTGACCGTCAACGACGAGGGCCAGATCTACCTCGCCGGCTTGCTCAAGGACCTGGGTCTTTCGGCGAGCGCCGGCCAGGCTCGTCGCGACATCGACGGCGGCGGCGTCAAAATCAACGGCAAGGCCGTGGCTCCCAAGAGCTATAACATCGATCCCAGCGCCCTCAAGCTGGGCGACACTCTCTCCGTGGGCAAGCGCAAGGGCTTTAAGTTGGTCTAACGAGCGAGTTGACCTCACAAGTGCAACAAGGCCGCAGCCGGGAATCCCGACTGTGGCCTTTTGAGTTGCGGTGAAATAGTTCCTAAAAATGCCATACGGCGCCCAGGCAGGAACTATTCCACCGCAACTTTTCTTCCGCACCCAAGGGATCATTTGGCGGTGCCGTTAAGCGGATGGGGTGTTAGCGGGACCTCCTTTTGGGCATACAATTGCTATTGGCTTGCTGCGGTGAAGGCTCGTCCGCTCCGCAGTTATTTCTACAGTTAAAGGAGAATGTATGTCCGTTGAGGTCATGAGGTCTGTGATCGATGCTGCCGAGGGGCGCGTGCCCGTCGACACGCTGTTTACCAATGCGCAGATTGTCGACGTGTATGGCCAGCGTGTGGCGCCCGGTAGCGTTGCCGTCAAGGACGGTGTGATCGTCGGCGTGCTCTACAACGGTCGCGACGATGCCTCCGGTACCTACGAGGCTGCCGAGGTTATCGACTGCCAGGGTTGCTATCTCGCTCCCGGTTTTATTGACGGGCATCTGCATATCGAGTCTTCGAACATCCGTCCCGCCGAGTATGCTCGCATGGCCGCGACGCGCGGTACTACCACCGCCATTGCCGACAGCCACGAGATTGCCAATGTTGCCGGTCTCGACGGCTTACGCTTTATGATCGAGGACGGCCGCCGCGCACCCATCTCCATCAAGTACATGATGCCTTCGTGCGTGCCCGCGCTGCCCGACGAGCAGGCCGGTGCCGTTATTTCGGCTGCCGATATGCAGGCGTTTTTTGCCGAGCATCCGGGCGATGTCTTTGGTCTGGGCGAAATGATGAACTTGCCGGGCGTCTTTATGGCCGACCCCGAGACCTGTGCTCGCATCGATGCTGCCAACCAGACGCCGTCCAAGCAGGTTGACGGCCACGCGCCGCTCGTTGCCGGTAAGGACCTCAACGCCTATGCCGCAGCGGGCATTATCGCCGACCACGAGTCGACGATTCCCGAGGAGGCACTCGACAAGCTGTCTCGTGGCATGTACGTGATGCTCCGCGAGGGTACGTGCAGCCATGACTTGGCCAACCTGTCGCCGATGCTGCTGGAGAATCCCGCTCGCGCCCGCCGCTGCTGCTTTGCGACTGACGACCGTGCCCCTTCCGATGCGCTTGCGACCGGCATGATCGACAATGCCTGCCGCGTGGCGATTGAGGCCGGTATCGATCCCGTGGTCGCTATCTCCATGGCGTCCCTCTCCACGGCCGAGGCGTTTGGCCTGGATCACGGCTGCCGCGACCCGCACGAGCTGCGCGGTGCGATCGCTCCGGGCAAGCGCGCCGACCTGCTGGTGCTCGATGACCTGACCTTTGCCACGGCCCCGCATCGCGTATATGCCGCCGGTGCTCTGGTGGCGCAGGACGGCACCTTTGTGGGCGAGATTGCACCCGAGATGGCCGAGGTTGCGGCCCTTGCCGATGAGCTGCGCGCTTCCGTTAAACTGCCGAAGCTATCGCTCGACGTGTTCGACTATGCCTTTAAGCCGGGCGAGGCCGTGATCGACGTGGTGCCGGGCAAGGCCATCACGGGTATGGCTCGCCCCGAGAGTGCCGAGGGCCTGCGCCGCATTATGCTGATCGAGCGCCATGGCCGCGGCGTGTCGCTGCAGGCCGAGGGCGCCGATGGCGACGGCCCCGCTGGCATGGGACTCGTCGGCAAGCATATCGGTCGCGGCTGGGTGCGCGGTTTCACCATCACCGGTGGTGCCATTGCCTCCACGATCGGCCACGACTCGCACAACGTGTGCGTGGTGGGCGACAATGCGGCGGATATGATGGCTGCTGTCGAGGCCGTGGGCCAGGGCGGCCACGTGCTGGTGCGCAACGGCGAGGTCGTGGCTCGTATTCCTCTGGCGCTCGGCGGCCTGATGAGCGAAGGCACTGCCGAAGACGTCGCGGCGCAGCACGACGACTTTATGGTCAAGGCACGCGCTATGGGTATTGAGCCGCCGCTCGACCCCATCATGGGCATCATCTTCCTGCCCCTGCCGGTCATCCCGACGCTCCGCATCCGCCCCGAGGGCATGTTCGACGTCACAACCTTCACCTACGCCGACTAGTCATCGGGGACGTTCTTAAACGACTAGTCATCGGGGACACTCTTTGGCGGGCTGCCTGACGCCGCGACCGTAGGACCTCTGGCATGTGTGAGCTATTTGCCAGGTCCTTGTAACGTTTACGCCCGCGGAGTCTTATTTGAGCTCCCTTTGGGTACGTTGGAATCGGATACGCGTTTGATTCCAACGTACCCAAAGGGAGCTTTTCTATGTTTAAACTGATTGCATCCGATATGGACGGCACGCTGCTTGACGAAAACGGCCAGGTGCCTCCCGAGACCTACGAACTGATTCTGGCGCTACACGAGCATGGCGTGCATTTCGCCGCATCGTCAGGTCGTCGCTACGATCGCCTGTGCGAGTTCTTTGCGCCCGTTCGCGACAAGATGGACTTTGTCGCCGCTAACGGCGCCCAGGTCTACGCCGACGGTAAGATGGTAGACCGTGAGGTGTATTCCCACCTGGCGATTCGAAGGCTCGCCCAGGCCGTCAGGACGTTTCCCAATCTGCATCTTGCGCTCTTTGACCGAACCAAGTCCTTCCTGCTCGATGACGAGTGCAAGTTCGTGCGTGAGGTCGATAAGGACCTTCCCAATGCCGAGCGCATTTGGGAGCTGCCCGATCCCAGCGTAAATATCATCAAGGCGAGTATCTTTTGCGATGACTGTGCCGTTATGGACAGTGCCTACGTACTGCAGCGCGAGCTTGGCCAGCTCTTTACCTTTGCGCCTTCTGGAAACGCATGGATCGATGCCATGCAGCCCGGTGTGTCGAAAGCCTCGGGAATCGAGCAGCTCATGGAGCACTATGGCGTCGAACGCGACGAGGTCATGGCGTTTGGCGACTCGATGAACGACTATGAGATC
Source organism: uncultured Collinsella sp. (assembly GCA_902493535.1). GTDB lineage: Bacteria > Actinomycetota > Coriobacteriia > Coriobacteriales > Coriobacteriaceae > Collinsella. Next base: position 33,926 of record CABUQG010000001.1, read on the forward strand.
ATTCGCTTTGTCGGCACGGGCTGCGCGATGGAAAATGCGCGCCCCGCGCTCAAGGCGGTGGCCGATCGCGTGGTGGGTTGTAACCGTGACCACGCCGTCCAACGTGAGCTCCGTCGCGTGCTGGAGAGTTTCTCCTAATCCGGCAGATGGGGACGTTCTTTTTCTGCCGGCAGTGGGGGACAGTCCTTGCAGCTTTTCGCGAAGAGTGTCCCCAACAGCCAGTCGTTTAAGAACGTCCCCAGTGACTGGCCAATGACTAGGCAAGGGCGGCCATGATGGTGCGGGCGACGCCGTCGTGGTCGTTGTCGTATTCGGTGATGGCGTCGGCGGCCTCGCGGTCCTCGGGCTCGGCGTTGATCATGGCCATGCCGTGGCCCGCTGCCTGCAGCATGGGAATGTCGTTGATGTTGTCGCCGAACGCCCAGGCGTCGGCGGGACGCTCGCCCAGGTGCTCGCATAGCCACGCGAGGGCCGTTCCCTTGGTGGCGCCCTCGCCCATGACCTCGATATTCATGGCGTACGAACGCGTGACCTCAATGCCTCCGAGCGTGTCGAGCTCCGCCGCGATGGCGTCGCGATCGGCCGGGTCGTGCCAGTACATGGCGATGCGTTCGAGCGTCTCGACCTCGTCGATCTTGCTGTCGATATCCATGTCGATCGGTGTTCGTGTGCGCTTGAGCGAAGCCGCGATGTGGGGGTCGCCGCCGCAGAACTCATCCAGACGCGCGTAGAGCGAGCGGGGGAGGAAGCACTGCCCATCCGCGAAGATATCGAAGGTCACATCGTGGCCGGCGGCGATGCGATGGATACGATGGGCAATGCCGCAATCGAGCGGTCGGCTCAAAATGCGCGTGGCACGTGAGGCATCGGTGGGCGTACCGTCGTCGAGCTGCCAGACGCTGGCGCCGTTGGCGCAGACCGCGTAGTGTACGGCGGGATGGGCGAGGATGGGCTCAAAGATGCCCGACAGCGGGCGCCCCGTGCAGGGCACAAACTCAACACCGCGGCGCGCAAGCTCGTCGAGCATTGCCCAAGTGGCGTCGCTCATCTGCTTATCGCTCGTCAGCAGCGTTCCATCCATATCGGAAAACACAATCATTCGCTGCGATCCTTTCTACTGGCATAAAAAGCGTGGCCGAGGGCGGTGATGCCCTGGCCACGCTCGGGTTCTATAACGGTCCGCGTCTTAGCGATCGGCGAGCGGCTTGTACTCCAGCGGATCGATCACCGGACGGTATGCCGGGCGGATGATGCGATGCGCGCAGAAGAGCTCTTCCATGCGGTGCGCCGACCAGCCGGCCATGCGGGCGACGGCGAACAGCGGCGTAAAGAGCGTCTCGGGCACGCCGAGCATCTTGTAGATAAAGCCCGTGTACAGGTCGATGTTGGCGCAGATGGGCTTGGTCATGCCGTGATCGCGCATCACCTGCGGGGCCAGGCGCTCGATGCGCTCGATGAGCGCGAACTCCTCGCCCAGGTCCTTCTTGGCTGCCAGCGAGCGCGCGTAACGACGGCACACCTCGGCACGCGGGTCGCTCAGCGTGTAGACGGCGTGGCCCATACCGTAGATGAGGCCCGTGCCGTCGAAAGCCTGCTTGTCGAGGATCTTGCCCAGGTAGGCCGCGACCTCGTCCTCGTCCTCCCAGTTGGAGACATGCGCGCGGATGTCCTCGTGCATAGACACGACCTTGGCATTGGCACCGCCGTGGCGCGGGCCCTTGAGCGAGCCGATAGCCGCGGCGTAGGCGGAATACGGGTCGGTGGCCGATGAGGACAGCACGCGGCAGGCGAACGTGGAGTTGTTGCCGCCGCCGTGTTCGGCATGCAGCATAAGCATCACGTCGAGCAGCATGGCCTCGTCGCGGGTGAATGCCATGCCGCCGCGTAGGACCTGCAGGATGGTCTCGGCGGTGGAGAGACCGGGCGTGGGGTGCGGCACATGAACCTCGGAGCCGCGGCGCTTGGCGACCGAGGCCATATGCGCGAAGGCGGCGATGCGGGGGAGACGGGCGAGCATGGAGATGGCGACGTCGATTTCGTGCTCGGGTGTAATGGCGTCGGGCTCGGCGTCGAAGGCGTAGAGCAGCAGCACGGCGCGCTGGAGCACGTTCATGATGCTCGACGACACCGTGGTCATGGGGAACTCACGGACGTATTCGTCGCTCAGGTGCCTAAAAGCACCCAGGCGTCCGCAAAAACCGTCGAGTTCCTCTTTGGTGGGCAGCGAGCCCGTGATGAGCAGATAGGCGACCTCTTCGTAGCCGTAGCGGTTCTCGGCCTGGGCGTTGTTGACCAGATCCTCGATGCTGTAGCCACGAAGTGTGAGCTTGCCCTGATCGGGCACGACTTTACCGTCGACCTTGTTGTAGCCGTGCACGTCCGAGATGCGGGTAAGGCCCGCGACCACGCCCGAGCCGTCGGCATTGCGCAGGCCGCGCTTGACGTTGTGCTCTACGAACAGGTCCTCGTCGTACGGGGCGGTCGGCAGGCCGTGGTAGAGGTTTTCGCTTTCGGGCGAAATCTGACGGCTCGCCTCGTAATCCAGAACCAGGCGGCTCAGGTGATCGTCGAAGCGGTAGTAGATTTTCTTGGCGTCGTAGGCCATGCGTGCTCCTCTCCGGTCCGCTTTGGGGCGGCGCGCTTGGACGATATGACGTCAGGCTGCCCCGAGCGGCTTGTTCGCTACAGGCGGTACATAAAGTTAAAGACGTCCTCGCGCTGAATGGACACGTTGACGCCCGAAAGCTCGCCTGCCTCGGCCAGGGCCTTCTGCAGCTCGGCGAAGTCGAGCTTGGACTCGGCGGTGTCGGCCAGCATGGTCATGGTGAAGATGTCCTCGATAATGGACTGCGTGATGTCGCGGATGTCGACGTTGGCCTCGCCCAGAACACGGGTGACGCCGGCGACGATACCGGGGCGGTTCTTGCCAAGGACGGTGATGACGATACGGGAGGACGAGATCTCGGCCATGGGAAACCCTTTCGCGTGGTTGCGGCGCGCGCGGGCGCTCCGCTACGGTACAGTGTTCATCATTGTACCTGTCTGGCGCCAAAAGGGGTGTGCTTACTGCGGCGTTACACGTCTGCAACATGGGCGAAGGGGCGACAGGGTGCGTGTCCGCTGCGGTTGGCCACGCCGCGTTGCACAAAGACCGTGAACCTTTTGTGGGACGCGCGGCGCCGTGGTACCATAGCCAAGTTTGTTGTCTTGGTCGGAAACCAAGACGCCTTATGCGCTGATCGGTAACCAGCGCCTGACTAATAAGGAGTCCTACCATGAAGCAGGGTATCCATCCCCAGTATGTCGAGTGCACGGTGACGTGCTCCTGCGGCAACACCTTCAAGACGCACGCTACCGTGTCCGAGATGAAGGTCGAGCTTTGCAACGAGTGCCACCCGTTCTACACCGGCCAGCAGAAGTTCGTCGACACCGGTGGACGCGTCCAGCGCTTCGCCGACAAGTTCGGTGGCGCCGCTGCCGCCCAGCTCAAGAAGGCCGAGGAGGCCAAGGCTGCCAAGGCCGCCAAGGCTGCTGAGGCCGAGGCCGCTCGCAAGGCTGCCGCTGAGGCTAAGGCTGCCGAGAAGGCTAAGCGTGCTGCTAAGTTTGCCGAGGAGGCTGCCAAGCAGGCCGCCGAGGCTCCCGCAGAGGCTCCCGTCGAGGAGGCCGCTGCCGAGGCCGAGACCACCGAGGCTGCTGAGTAAATAGCTCGCCGCGGAATCACTCGCATTCATGGCATGAGGGCCGTGCATCCATTTGGGTGCGCGGCCCTTTTTCTTTTTAAATTAGTGCGAACTAACCTGTCCCCATGGCACCACATGGCAGAGAGGCGGCGTTTGCCCAGATAGACCTGCCAAAATTAACCTGTCCCATTGTGGCAGGTTGGTCGTAGTTATTACGTGGCGGTCGAGCTCGACCGTATAGGCCGCGCCTTGTTTGGCTAAAGTACAATCATCTGTGTTTAACTCGTCCGCAGCTGCACGGCGTGGGCGATGGCCAAAAAGGAAAACCACATGGGATTCATGTCAAAGCTGCTGTCCTTTGGATCCGATAAGGACCTTAAGCGCTACTACAAGATCGTCGACCAGATCAACGGTCTTGAGCCCCAGTTTGAGAAGATGACCGAGGAGGAACTCCGCGCCCAGACCGATAAGTTCCGCGAGCGTTACGCCAACGGCGAGTCGCTCGACGACATGCTCCCCGAGGCCTTTGCCACCGTGCGTGAGGCTTCCAAGCGCACCATGGGTATGCGCCACTTTGACGTGCAGCTCATTGGCGCCATGGCACTGCACGAGGGCCACATCGCCGAGATGAAGACCGGCGAAGGTAAGACCCTCGTCTCCACGTTGGCCGGCTATCTTAACGCTATTGCCGGCAAGGGCGTGCACGTCGTTACTGTCAATGATTACCTTGCCAAGCGCGACTCCGAGTGGATGGGCCGCATCTACAAGTACCTGGGCATGACCGTCGGTCTGCTCCAGAACAACATGCCGCTCGAGCTCAAGCGCCCGGCCTACCAGGCCGACGTCACGTACGGCACCAACTCCGAGTTCGGTTTCGATTACCTGCGCGATAACATGGTCACCCGCCCCGAGCAGCGTGTGCAGCGCGGCCACAACTACGCCATCGTCGACGAGGTTGACTCCATCCTAATCGACGAGGCGCGTACCCCGCTCATCATCTCGGGCGCCGGCACCAAGTCCGCCAGCACCTACAAGGACTTCGCGCGTGCCGTGCGCGGCCTTGAGCGCGGCGAGGACGTGTCGCACGACATGCTCACCGCCACCGAGGACGTGGAGCCCACGGGCGACTATGTCATGGACGAGGCCAAGCACACCATTGCCGCCACCGAGCGCGGCCTTAAGAAGATCGAGCGCCGCCTGGGTATCGAGGACATCTATGCCGACCTTTCGGGCCAGCTGGTCAACCACCTGCAGCAGGCGCTGAAGGCCCAGTACATGTTCCATCGCGACAAGCAGTACGTGGTCACTAACGGCGAGGTCAAGATCGTCGACGAGTTCACCGGCCGCATCATGGAGGGCCGCCGCTATTCTGAGGGCCTGCACCAGGCCATCGAGGCCAAAGAGGGCGTGCTCGTACGCGAGGAGAACCAGACGCTGGCAACCATCACCCTGCAGAACTACTTCCGTCTGTATGACAAGCTTTCCGGTATGACCGGCACGGCACTTACCGAGGATGCCGAGTTCCGCGAGATCTACAAGCTGCCCGTCGAGGTCATCCCCTCCAACAAGCCCGTGCAGCGCGTGGACCACGAGGACCTGGTATATCGTACCATCCAGGCCAAGTACAACGCCGTTGCCGACGACGTCGAGCGACGTCACGCCAAGGGACAGCCGGTCCTGGTGGGCACCGTCTCCATCGAAAGCTCCGAGAAGCTGTCCGCCGCCCTCACCAAGCGCGGCATCGCGCACGAGGTTCTCAACGCCAAGCATCACGAGCGCGAGGCCCACATCGTTGCCCAGGCCGGACGCTACGGCGCCGTGACCATCGCTACTAACATGGCCGGTCGTGGTACCGACATCCTGCTGGGCGGCAACCCCGACGAGCTGGTGCGCGAGCGCCTTGAGTACGAGGGCCTGACCATGGAGGACGTGACGCCCGAGCAGCTCGAGCAGTTTAACGCCGAGGCAAAGGAGACCTGCAAGGCCGAGCGCGAGCGCGTGCTTGCCGCCGGCGGCCTGACCGTTATCGGCACCGAGCGCCATGAGTCCCGCCGTATCGACAACCAGCTGCGTGGCCGTTCCGGCCGTCAGGGCGATCCGGGCGAGACCCAGTTCTACTTGTCGCTCGAGGACGACCTCATGCGCCTGTTCGGCGGCGACAAGATGGACCGCGTCTCCAAGATGATGGTCACGGCCGACATGGGCGACGACATGCCCATCCAGCACAAGATCATCTCCAAGGCCGTCGAGAGCGCCCAGCACAAGGTCGAGAGCATCAACTTCTCCATGCGTAAGAGCGTCCTTGAGTACGACGACGTCATGAACAAGCAGCGCCAGGTCATCTACGCCGAGCGCAATAAGATTCTGGACGGCAAGGACCTGACCGACCACATCACCGAGGTCATGCACGATACCGTCTACCGTTGCGTGCAGGAGTTCTGCACCAAGGACAGTCACGATGGTGAGCGCGACCTGGAGGGCCTGCGCAAGTGGGTTGTGGAGCTCACCGGCCACATCGATACGCCGAAGTTCCCCGACGAGGATTATGAGGCCCTGGCTGCCGATGTCCTGGCTTACGTAGAGAAGTGCTACAACATGAAGGCCGAGCGCTTGGGCGAGGACCTGATGCGCGAGCTCAACACCCAGGTCATGCTGCGCGTCATCGATACCCGCTGGATGAACTACCTGCAGGAGATGGACTACCTCAAGACCGGCATCGGCCTGCGCGGCTTTGGCCAGCGCGACCCGCTGGTTGAGTACAAGACCGAGGCCTACGGCGCGTTCCAGATACTCGTCGATACCATGTATGAGGATTACCTGCGCACGGTTCTGCGCATCGAGATCAAGGCTGCCCCGCGTGCCGTGGAGCACAAGGAGGAGCCCGCGCTCGAGGGTGCGCGCTTCTCCGGTCCTGCCGAGGTCGATGGTGACAACGGCGATTCGGTGCTGCGCAAGCAGGCGCAGGTGCAGGCCCGCACGGCTGTCCAGGGTGGTCCGGCTGCCGTCAACAACGGTGGCAAGGTGACCACCTATCGCAAGTCCGAGAGCGACGATCCGTACGTCAACGTGGGCCGCAACGACCCGTGCCCCTGCGGTAGCGGCAAGAAGTTTAAGTACTGCCACGGCAGGAATCGTTAATGGCTGAGGCTTTAGAGGTAACGCCCGCCGAGCTGGACGCGTTCGCGGACCGGCTCGGTGAGGTCGAGTCGTATCTCCATTTGGACGAAAAGCGCACGCGCGTGACCGAGCTCGAGGCCAAAAGTGTTGCCCCTGGCTTTTGGGATGACGCCGACGCCGCCCGTGCCACCATGGAGGAGATCGCGCGTACCAAGGAAGATATCGCTGCCGTGGACACCGCGCGCGGCGAGCTTTCCGATGCCCGCGCTGCGCTGGAGCTTGCCGAGGAGATGGGGGATGACCCCGACGCCGTCGCCCTTCGCGAGGAGGCTACAGCCACGGCAGAACGCCTGGCCCGCGCTATCGACGAGCTCGAGCTTTCGAGCTGGTTTACCGGTGAGTTCGATCACGGCGACGCGATTGTGACCATCAAGCCCGGACAGGGTGGCCTGGAGGCGCAGGACTGGACCTTCATGCTCTTTAAGATGTACATGAAGTACTGCCAGCGTCGCGGCTGGAAGGTTACCATCAACGACTGCCCCGCGGCCGAGGTCATCGGCATCGACCGTGCGACCTTTACCGTAGAGGGCAAGGACGCGTTTGGCATGCTGCGCGCCGAGGCCGGCGTCCACCGCTTGGTTCGCATTAGCCCCACCGACGACAAGAAGCGCCGCCAGACCACGTTTGCCGGCGTCGAGGTCATCCCCGTGCTACCCGATGATATCGACATCGAGATCAGTCCCGACGACATCCGCGTGGACGTGTACCACGCGAGCGGCCCGGGCGGTCAGGGCGTCAACACCACCGACTCCGCCGTGCGCGTGACGCATTTCCCCAGCGGCATTGTGGTCACCTGCCAAAACGAGCGCAGCCAGATCCAGAACAAGGCCGCGTGCATGCAGATCCTCAAGGCTCGCTTGTACGAGATTGAGCTCGAGAAGCGCGCCGAGGCGCTCGATGAGATCCGCGGACCCAAGACCACGATTGGTTTTGGCAACCAGATCCGCAGCTACGTGCTCTACCCGTACCAGATGGTCAAAGACCTACGCACGGGCGTGGAGACCAGCAATGTCGAGGCCGTCCTTGACGATGGCGACCTGGACCCGTTTGTTATTGGCTACCATCGTTGGGCCACCGGCAACGCCGATGCAGAAGGCTCGGAGGTCTAAAACATCGGGCGGCTTCAAGCCGATGACAAGCCCAACGGTTGGACGGGTTTGTATCCAGAATAAACCCTGCGCAGGGGTGGTTTTTGTTCGGCGAATCGGTAGAATCGAATACAAGAAGAAGTTCAAAGCGCATCCGATGGGGTGCGCTTTTTTGAGGGAGGCAGCATGGCATATCGTCTGGACATCAAGCGCATTCTTTCGATGAACTTCTTTCACGATCTGCCCCAGATCATGTTGGGGTGTGCCTTGGCCGCCATCGCGACCGACTTGTTTTTGATTCCCAACGGTCTTGCCGCCGGTGGCGTTACGGGCCTTGCCACCATTATCCAGGCGGTCGGCGCGGCGCGCGGCCTATCGCTTCCCGTTGGTATTCAGACGATCGTGATGAACGCCTTGCTGTTGTTGGTCGTTATGCGCGAGGGCGGCATGTTCTACGTGGTGCAGACCGCGACGGGCTTTGTGCTGCTGGGCTTCTTTACCGATCTGTTCGCCCCGTTTGTAGCACCTCTGGCGGATGCGGACCTGATGCTCCCTGCCATGTGGGGCGGCATTATTACGGGCATCGGTTACGGCATGGTGTTGCGCGCCGGCGCCAACACCGGCGGCTCGGACACGATTGGCCAAATCATCTCGCGTAACACCTCGCTGCCGGTGGGCTCGACCGTCATGGCGATCGATGTTGCCGTATGCGCGCTATCGGCTCCGGTCTTTTCAATCGAAAACGCACTATATGCAGGCCTTTCGATGGTCATTAGCGGCTACGTGATCGATGCCGTGGTCGATGGTGGCAACAAGCGCCGTATGGTACTCATCATCTCGGACAAGTTCCCTGATATCGCTGCCGATATCATGTATGGCCTGGGTCGTGGTTGTACCAAGTTTAAGGCGACTGGCATGTATTCGGGTGCCGAGAAGCCAGTGATTATGGTCATCGTGAGCCGTCGAGAGCTCAATACCCTCAAGACGATCGTGCGCGAGCGCGATCCTCATGCCATCGTGACGGTTGCCGACGTTACGGAAGCCTTCGGCGAGGGATTCAAGGACATTAGCGCGTAGGGTCGACCGCGTTCCATCCAAAAGACGTTCACATTGATAAACCGTTTCATCAGCGGTTCTGCCTGCTAATTTGTTCAAATAATGATAAAAACTCTGGTAAAGCCATCAGTTTCCAGCATAATGAATGACGTACGTGCATTGCGGCTGTGTTGGGATTACCTTCGGTGCCGTGCGCATTTTGTCTAATGAGGATGAAAGGAAGGCACAATGAGCGACGAAGAGCTCAAAAAGGTTGCCAACGAGGTAAGGAAGGGCATCGTCACCGGCGTGCACGCTGCCAAGTCCGGCCATCCGGGCGGTTCGCTCGGCGCTGCCGACATCATGACCTATCTGTACTTTGAGGAAATGAACGTCGACCCGGCCGATCCCCGCAAGGCCGACCGCGATCGTTTTGTGCTCTCCAAGGGCCATTGCGCTCCGGGCCTGTACGCCGTGCTCGCTGAGCGCGGATTCTTCCCCAAGGAGGATCTCGAGACGCTGCGCCACATCGGCAGTCACCTGCAGGGTCACCCCAACATGAACGACACCCCGGGCGTTGACATGTCTACCGGTTCGCTCGGCCAGGGCATCTCCGCCGCCGTGGGCATGGCCGTTGCCGCCAAGCACTGGGGCGACGACTATCGCACCTACGCCCTGCTGGGCGACGGCGAGAGCGAGGAGGGCCAGGTCTGGGAGGCCGCCATGTTTGCCGGCAACCAGCAGCTCGACAACCTCTGCGTGATCGTCGACCATAACGGCCTGCAGATCGATGGCCCCGTCGAGGAGGTCAACGACCCCATGCCGCTCGCCGACAAGTTCCGCGCCTTCAAGTTCCATGTGGTGGAGCTCGCCGACGGCAACGACTTCGACCAGATCCGCGCCGCCTTTGCCGAGGCCCGCGCCACCAAGGGTCAGCCGACCGCCATTATCGCTGAGACCACGAAGGGCAAGGGCGTCTCCTTTATGGAGAACCAGGTGGGTTGGCACGGTAAGGCCCCCAACGATGAACAGTTTGAGCAGGCCATGGCAGAGCTCACGGCCGCCGGAGAGGAGCTCTAGGATGGCAGACGTCAAGAAAATCGCCACGCGCGTAAGCTACGGCGAGGCCCTCGTCGAGCTCGCCAACGAGCACGATGACTTTGTGGTCCTCGACGCCGACCTGGCCGCCGCCACGCAGACCGGCAAGTTTAAGGCCGCGTGCCCCGACCGCTTCTTCGATGTGGGCATCGCCGAGAGCAACCTGATGGGTGTTGCCGCCGGTATCGCAACCACCGGCCGCGTCGCCTTCGCGAGCAGCTTTGCCATGTTTGCCGCCGGCCGCGCCTTTGAGCAGGTCCGCAACTCCATCGGCTATCCGCACCTTAACGTTAAGATCGGTGCCACGCACGCCGGTATCTCGGTGGGCGAGGATGGCGCCACGCACCAGTGCTGCGAGGATATCGCCCTCATGCGCGTCATCCCCGGCATGACCGTGATCGTTCCCGCCGACGACATCGAGGCCCGTGCCGTGACGCGCGCCGCCTACGAGTGCGACGGCCCCGTGTACATGCGCTTCGCCCGTCTGGCCTCGCCGGTTATCAACGACCCCGAGACCTACAAGTTCGAGGTGGGCAAGGGCATCGTCATGCGCGAGGGCACCGACGTCACCATCATCGCCTGCGGCCTGATGGTCGGCGAGGCGCTCGAGGCCGCTGAGCAGCTTGCTGCCGAGGGCATCGACGCCGAGGTCATCAACATGCACACCATCAAGCCCATCGATGCCGACCTGATCGTCAGGAGCGCCACCAAGACCGGCCACGTCGTGACCGTCGAGGAGCATTCTGTAATCGGTGGCCTGGGCAGCGCCGTTGCCGACGTCCTGTGCGAGCAGTGCCCGACGCCCCTCAAGAAGATCGGCGTCAACGACACCTTTGGCGAGTCCGGCCCGGGTGCCGAGCTCTTGCACAAGTATGGCCTGGACGCCGCCAACATCGTGGCGACCACCAAGGAGTTCTTGGCCTAGGACAAGACGAGGCAAAGCATCGCTTCAGCAACCGTATGCAATCCATAACAGGGGCGTCCTCAAAGAGGACGCCCCTGTTTTTTGTCGGCAACAAACAAATTAGGCCCGCACCAAGTAAGGGCTTTTTCCGGGAAACAGGCCCAGACCAGCAAAGTGCAATTCAGCCCCCAAGCACGGCGCTGCTGCACCCAAGTAAAACGCAGCGACCCCTTAGTTATCGCAGGCCGGACACAGGGTTACTTTCCAAATCTTTCCGCAGGACGGAGGAGCCCCCGCCGCACGTAGTGCGCAGCGGAGGCTCCGACATGTCCGAGGACGATTTGGAAAGTAACCCTGTGTCCGGCCGGAGGGACCCAAACACGGCCATGCTTCTTATGTGCAGCAAAGCTAATGCTGCTAAAATATTAAGCGCTCATGTAGTTTAAACGCACGACGATAAGGAGCACCAGTGGGTAACCACTTCCGTACCTCCGGTGCGGGCGATGATGCCCCCAAGACGCAGACAGGCGTCCAGGGCAGTCGTTTCGCCGCTCCGGATTCAGAGGGCCAGCCTGTTGCTCAGGCCCCCGTTCAGCCGGCAGATCAGGCACAGCCGGCATCCGATCCCTTTGCCTACAATCCAACCAGCGATGTCGCGCTTTCCGGCACGGCGGGTTTTGAGCCCGTTCAGGCCGTGACCGCTCGCGTGGAGCAGCCTCAGGCTGGTGCCGCCACGCCGCAGCCTACCATGGCCGGCATTCCCGACCCCTTGGCCCCTGCGACGCCGGCTCCTCAGCCTGCGCAGTCCGGTCTCTTTGCCGCTATTCCCGACCCCACGCAGCCTGCTGCCCCGGTGGTCGAGAGCGATCAGGCAGCCGAGGTCGCAAGCCTCGATAACGCGCTCAACAACCCCGATTTTACGTCGGTGTTTGCGCCCATCGATCCGCAGGCCAGCCGCAAGAAGATGGCCAAGCAGGCCGGTGTCGAGCCCGTCATCCTTATGGAGCATGTCACCAAGATCTATCCGGCACAGCCCAACAAGCCTGCACTCGACGACATCAACATCGAGATCTATCCGGGCGAGTTCGTCTTCCTGGTCGGTCACTCCGGCTCGGGTAAGACCACGCTGCTGTCGACGCTCAACCGCGACGTCAAGCCGACGAGCGGCCGCATCCTGGTTGCCGGTCAGGACCTCATGAAGATCAAGAACCTCAAGGTTCCGTTCCTGCGCCGCCAGATTGGCGCCGTGTTCCAGGACTTTAAGCTTCTGCCGCAAAAGACCGCCTACGAAAACGTGGCGTTTGCCCTGCAGTGCATCGGCAAGCCCAAGGGCGTCATTCGCAGCCAGGTGCCCGAGGTGCTGCGTCTGGTCGGCCTGGCCGATCAGATGGACTCGCTGCCCGACCAGCTTTCCGGTGGCGAGCAGCAGCGCGTTGCCGTCGCCCGCGCTATGGTCAACCGTCCGCCGCTGCTGATCTGCGACGAGCCGACGGGCAACCTCGACCCGGCGATCTCGCTGGGCATCATGAAGCTGCTCGAGCGTATTAACCGCACCGGCACCACCGTGATCGTCGCCACGCACGACCGCGAGATGGTCGATAGCATGCACCGTCGCGTGATCGCCCTCGAGGGCGGCCACGTTATCCGCGACCAGGAGAGGGGAGGTTACGGTAACTATGGCACCAACTAACGTGGGCTACTCCTTCAAAGAGGCAATCAGCCACTTCTTCCGTAACTGGACTACCTCGCTCGGCGCCGTCATCACGATCTTCCTTTCGCTGTTTATCATCGGCCTGTTCATCATGGGCTCCGCGATGCTGAACTCCGTGATCGGTACCGTCGAGGATCAGGTTGTCATCAACGCGTTCATTAGCGATGACGCTGATCAGGCCGATGTTCAGGCTTTTGAGGCCGAACTTAAGACGTGGAATAACGTCAAGTCCGTGACCTATAAGGACAAGGACGACGCGCTGGCCGAGTATACGAGCAAGATGTCGGGCAACGCCGACGCCACCATGAGCGCGCTCGACGGCCAGAACCCGCTGCCCGCCTCGTTTGCGATTGAGATGGACGATCCGTCTCAGGTCGAGAGCACGGCCAAGAAGCTCAAGAAGAATGCCGACTTCCAAAAGATCGCGGACGACGGCGACGTCAACGCGAGCGTGCTGTACGGCCAGGAGGAAGTGAGCCGCCTGTTCCAGGTGACCAACTACATCCGCATTGCCGCCGTGGTGCTCGTTGGCCTTCTGACCTTTATCGCATTCATCTTCATCAACAACACGATTCGCCTGTCCATCACGGCGCGTCGTCGTGAGATTGCGATTATGCGTCTGGTCGGCGCCAGCAACGGCTTCATTCGCGGCCCGTTTATCACCGAGGGCGTACTGCAGGCCATTTTGGGCTCGCTGCTTTCCATCGGCGTTCTGGAGCTGCTGCGCAATCTGATGATTCCGCGTCTGCAGGAGAGCATCGGCTGGATGTCGTTTGCCCTGCCGACGCAGTACTACCTGGTGACCTATGCTGCGCTGATTCTGGTCGGCGTGATTATCGGTCTCTTTGGTTCTGCCATTGCCATGCGCCGCTACCTGCGCGTGTAGGCATGCCTGGAATTCATCCCTTCCAACGGGTCGTCTCTTATGGGGCGGCCCGTTTTTTGATTCCTAGGGGACGGCAGGAAAGCGAATCATTTGGGTAGACTCTTTGGAGTTCGCAATCGATAGTTAGGAGGCGCCATGGGGCGCAATAACAAGCATAAGCGTGGAGCTCGCAATCAGCGCGGGCCGGTGCGCAGCGAACGCCGTCCGAGCCTGACCGGGCGCGTGCAGCTCCATGAGCACAGTGCCTATGTCATAACCGAGAATGGCGACTACAAGGTCATGGGCCGCGGCAAGCGCGAGATTATGGATGGCGATACCGTTGCCGTGAGCATTAAGAACAGCCCGCACGGTGAGCGGCGCGCCGTGATCGAAGGCGTGGTTGAGCGCGCAGCCATAAGCGTGGTGGGTACGTACCAGACCGCCGGTCCGCTTGGTGTGATTGAGCCGCTCGATTCGCGCCTGAAGGCCGACTTCTTCATTTTGCCCGAGGATACCTCGGCGGATCGTCTGGGTGTCCACCCGGGTGATGCCGTTGTCGCGCGCATTTTGACCTACCCGACGCGCCTGGAATCGGGCACCGTGACGATCGAACGCCGCATTGGCGGAGATGACGCGCCCGATTTGGGCGTTCAATATGTGATGGCGCGTTACGGCTATACCGATAGCTATCCCGAGGCCGCGCTAGACGAGGCCGAGGGGCTTTCGCTCGATGTGTCCGCGGCGCTTAGGGACCCGCTCCGCCGCGATCTGCGCGACCGCTTTGTCATCACGATCGACCCGGTCGACGCGCGCGACTTTGACGATGCCATTTCGCTGGAGCGCACGCCCGAGGGTGGCTACAAGCTGGGTGTGCATATCGCCGACGTTTCACACTATGTGGCTTGGGACGGGCATATCGATCTTGAGGCTCGCCATCGTACGACATCGGTGTATCTGGCCGATCGTGTGCTTCCCATGCTGCCCGAACGCCTGTCCAATGACCTGTGCTCGCTTCGCCCTGACGAGGACCGTCTTGCGTTTACCGTCGATATCGAGCTCGATGCACAGGGTCGCGTGCGGCATTACGATCCATACCCCAGTGTGATTCGCTCGCGTGTGCGTATGGACTATGACGGCGCCGAGGCGCTGCTGGTGCGTGCCGGCGCGGTTGAGTATTCGGTGCTGGAGGGTGCAGCCGAGGATGTTGCGGCTGCCGAGACCTCGCGCGAGGAAGCGCTTGAGCGCGGCCTTGCGTGCGAGGAGGCCGCCCGCGGCTACAACATCGACCTCGGCGATTTTCTTGTCGCCGCTAACGAACTCGCCGAACTTCGCCGTCGTATTCGTCGCGCCCGCGGCTCAGTCGATTTTGACACGGCCGAGATTCGCGCTCTATTGGATGAGGACGGAGTGCCCGTGCAGATTGTGGCGCGTGAGCGTTCGTGTGCCACGTCGCTTATCGAGGAAGCCATGCTGCTCGCCAACGAGTGCGTTGCAGAGTGGCTGGCAGACCGTGATATCGAGGCCTGCTATCGCGTGCATGAGGATCCGAGCCCCGATAGCCTGCACGGTGCTGCCGTTGCGCTGGCGCAGCTAGGCATCATCGACGATCGCCGTGCTGCCGGTATTGCCCTGGGGAGCCCCGATGAGCTGCAGGCTGCAGTTGATGCTGCCGCCGGTACGGCCAACGCACCGCTCGTTAACACGCTGCTTCTGCGCAGCATGCAGCGCGCGCTGTACAAGCCGCGCAACGAGGGCCACTTTGCGCTCGCCGCGCCGTGCTACTGCCACTTTACGAGTCCCATCCGTCGCTACCCCGATCTGGTGGTGCACCGCGTGCTCAAACTGCAGTTGGCCTATGAGCAGCTCGGCGGCAAGGACGCCTTGGTCCGTACGCCGTGGCTGATCGGCAAGGGGCGCGAGTCGCTGCCGCGCATTCTGCCGCAGATCTGCCGCGCATGTAGCGATGCCGAGCGCGCGGCAGATGCCGCCAGCCATGCGACGCAAAAGATCAAGATTGCCCAGTACTATGAGGATCGCCTGGGCGAGCGCTATGCCGGAACCGTCTCGTGGGTTAGCAGCATGGGCCTCTTTGTGCGCTTGGACCTGACGCAGGTCGAAGGCTTGGTTTCGATTAAGAGCCTGGGCAACGAGTGGTTCGAGTTCGACGAGGACGCGCTTACTCTGACGGGCGCCGACACAGGCACCCGTTACGAGCTGGGGCAGCGCGTGATTATCGAGGTCTCACGTGTCAATACCACGCGTGGGCACTTGGACTTCAAGCTTATCCATTAGCCAAATCCCGACCGATGGTGGGGGAGCGGAGGGCGGCCTTTCGGGACCGCCCTCCGCATTTGAATCGTGGCTACCTTGCCGTCTGCTCGGCCGCCCGCTTACCTGCTATTTGAGAGGTAGAACCTACCAAAATAAACCTGTCCCTTTTTGGCAGGTTTACAAGAAAGCGGGGATGAGATGGCGACGGTGTACGGTTATGCGCGGGTGAGTTCGCGCGATCAGAACATTAATCGGCAGCTGGATGCGCTGGGCGCCTATGGCGTGGGCTCGGCGAATATTTATGCCGACCATGCGAGCGGCAAGGACTTCGATCGGCCGCATTATCGCGAGCTGTTGCACGTCCTGGGAGACGGGGACGTGCTGGTGGTGCTTTCTATCGACCGACTTGGTCGTAATTACTCCGAGATTCTTGAGGAATGGCGACGCATTACCAAGGAGCTCGGGGTTGCCATTGTGGTGTTGGACATGCCATTGCTTGACACGCGCGCCAGGGCCAGCGGCGCGCCGGATGTGACCAACACCCTGATTGCCGATATTGTGCTGCAACTGCTGAGCTACGTGGCGCAGGTGGAGCGCGAGAATATCCATCGGCGCCAGGCGGAGGGAATTGCAGCGGCGCGGGCGCGAGGGGTCCGTTTCGGTCGACCTCGCAAGCCATGCCCTCCTCAGTTTGAGCTGGTGCGCGATAGCTATGAGGCGGGCGATATTACCCGCAGCCAGGCAGCAAAGTGCCTGGGCGTGTGCGTGGGGACGTTCGATCGCTGGATGCGCGAGGCGGGGTAGGGGTTTGCGTCGCTTCGTCGCTTCCTGTTGCGATTCAAATTTTGATACGGTGACGATGTCATTTGGGGCTACACTCGCTCATATTTAAAAAGACGGAGGTTGGCCTTTGGCGCACATGAAGAAAATAATCGGGTGGACCGCGATCGCTCTGTTCGCCGCAACGCTGGCGGGCATCTGGGTGCTGACGGAGCAAAACGCAGTGCAGACGTCGTTGCTGAGCGAGTCCACCGCGCGCGTGGTGGAGGGTCAGGCTGCGAGCGTTCAGGCTACCGGCATCACGGGTGAAACTCAGGCGGGGGACGGCATGACTGAGAGTACCAATCCGGCTGCCTCGACGGTCCAGCCTGGTCGACTTGCTTCCATTCGCATGTGGGTAGGCGCAAACGTCCGTCGCGTCGCCCATACCGTAGAGTTTTTCTTCGTCGGATTGTTCGCCTCGGTGATCGTGGTCTGCTTTTCCAGGCGTCCATGGAGTGTGTGTTCCCGTTGCGTGCCTGTGTTTCTCTTTTGCGCTGCCTGCTCCGTTGGCGACCAGGTGCATAAGATCTTTGTTCCCGGCAGGCATTTCGACGTTATCGATTTAGGATTCGATGCTGCGGGCTATGTCACCGCCATGCTGTTGGTATTGCTGGCAGCGGCGTTGGTGCGCCATGCGACTCGGCCGATCGGCGCCCATGCGAGGCGCTAGCCTTAAGACGAGACATCGCGACTGCCTATGCTTCGACATTGACTACAATAACGGCTGCAATCGCGAGTGGTCGTCGATGTGCAGTTTTCCAGACACCTGTTTTCTCTAAGAAAGGAAATCCCATGGCGGTATTGTTTGTTGAATATCCCAAGTGCTCGACCTGTAAGAAGGCCAAGGCATGGCTGGACGAACATGGGGTAGAGTATATCGATCGCGATATCGTTTTGGACAATCCCACGGCTGATGAGCTTGCGACCTGGATTGCTCGTTCGGGGCTGCCGGTGCGGCGCTTCTTTAATTCGTCGGGCATGAAATATCGAGAGCTGGGCCTGAAGGCGCGTCTGGATGCGGGCATGACGGATCGGGAGTGCTACGAGCTGCTGGCGACCGACGGCATGCTGGTCAAGCGTCCGCTGCTGGTGGGCGACGACTTTGCGATTCCCGGCTTTAGGGAAGCGGCTTGGGCCGAGGCGTTGCTGTAGCGGCTGCGGAAAGTGCGACCCGGAATTCGCTTCCAGAATGGGATGCGCTTTCCCAAAGTGGCCGGTTGCGGAAAGCACGTCCCATTCTGAGCTTCGATTGTGGGACACGGTTTCCGGTTGAGGGCTCGACGGGAAAGTGGGGACCAGTTTGAGCTTGAAATCTGGGACGCACTTTCCGCCGGCGGGCCTGCCCCAGTCAGTCCGCCAGCTGTGCCCATTCGTGCGGATCGTAGACCTTTACGTGTTTGTTGGGCTTGCCGCTCCAGTACTCCTCGTCCATAAAGGGCAGATATGCCTGAACGCCGGGGCAGATAAAGGGAATCCGCTGCTGTTGCAGTCGCTCGCGCTGGCGCTGCTCCAGGTGCGCCTCGGATATGACGGTCGGCATACCGGACAACTCGACGAGGCTTGCCTGGATTCGCTTAAGGTCGGGGAGTCCCGCGTGCCATGACATCCGCATGATCAAAAAGGATGCACGGCGGTATTTTGCCTGCACCACAGTAATGGCGGGGCGCAGTGTGGGATGGATTTTGTCCCGTTCGGGCCAAAGGTCGGCAGTGATCTCGAGGCCCAGGGTCTCCCATAGGTAATCAAGCTCTTCGTCCATGGTACCTCGATATCTACGCGATCATTGATACTTCGATTGTGTTGCCTGGTGCTATCGTTTTCGCGGTAGAATCTGCCAACGGTTGACGGCTACCGCTCGCGGTGTTTTGCCCTTCGTGTACAGCGGTCGGCTTCACAGGTCCTTCACGGGTTGGACTAAATTAGGCCAATTTGACTGAATTTCAAAAAAGTCAAAATTGGGGCTTGCGTCACGGCGAGACTTCCCGTATATTTCTTTCTTGCGCAAAGGCACAGCCGAGCGCAGCGATGCAGTCATTGGGATGTCGTCTAATGGCAGGACAGCGGATTCTGGTTCCGTCAATGGGGGTTCGACTCCCTCCATCCCAGCCATTGCATTTGCTACATATGGCCCGTTCGTCTAGCGGTTTAGGACGCCGCCCTCTCAAGGCGGAGATCACCAGTTCGAATCTGGTACGGGCTACCAAAATTGAATGCCCGGGCCTCGTAAGAGACCCGGGTTTTGTGTATTGACCGATGCTTAAGGCGCGCGTTGAGTCTGCCGCCCGGATCGAGGAGTAGCCATGGATCTGCCCATCAGCTTGCAAGACATCACGTATGCCGAGAACTATCTGGCGCAGGGCGACCTGGCTACGGCGACGCCGCTGCTGGAGCGTCTGGTGGAGCTCGCCGAGGAGTATATCGACGCTGAGTGCAAGACGGAGGAGAAGCGTCAATACTTTAGCTTCGATAGCAAGTTTGAGCGCTTGGCCTATCGCCGCGTGGAGAAGGATCCGCGCGAGCTCGTGCAGGTCGAGGTGCCGTTTGACCGCCTGTACTCTGACATGGCGTTTGCCTACATTCGCCAGCAGGATTATGTGAGTGCTCGCAACGCCTTGATGCAGGCCGTGCGCTGGGACCCCATGAACTGCAACTACCGCCTGGATCTGGCCGAGCTGTTCCGCGCTCTCGAGGACAAGCAGGAATGGGCATCGCTCTCGTTCTCGGTGCTGGAGCGTGCAAGCGATGGCAAGTGCGCCGCCCGCGCTTACGCCAATCTAGGTCAGTACTTCTTGGAGCCCGAGACCGAGAACGTTTCGGCTGCCGTGGGCTGCGCGCGTCTGGCGCTGCGCCTGGCGCCCAACGATGCGCATACGACGCGCCTGCTCAACAAGATCCATACCACCTATCCGGATGCCGCCGATGAGAGCGACGACCACGTGATGGGTGAGCTCGCCCTGCAGGGCGTGCCGACCTCACCTTCGGCCGAGATCGCCATCTGCCTGATCATGTGTGCGACCGATGCTGCAAGCGACGGCGACAAGCAGGAGGCGACGCGCCTGACGGTGCGTGCTCGCGACTTGGTGGGCGAGGAGGCCTGCGCGGCGATTATCAAACTGGTGCGCGAGAGCGATGCCGAGCTCAATGCCGAGCGCAAGGCAAAGCGCGCAGGTGCCGACAAGGGAACCGATGGCGCCAAGGAGGCCGGCGATGCCCAGTAAGCGCGAGCGCAAACTCATTTCCAAGAATCGCTCGGCACATCACGAGTACTTTATCGATGAGACGTTTGAGTGCGGTATTGAGCTGAGCGGCACCGAGGTCAAGTCGATTCGCGAGCGCGCCTGTCAGATCACTGACACTTTTGCGCTGATTCGTGGCGGCGAGTGCTGGCTCGTCGGCCTGCATATCCACCCTTATAGCCATGGTGGCGTGTGGAATCGCGATCCCGACCGTCGGCGTCGTCTGCTGCTGCACCGCAAGGAGATCGACTTTCTTGACGGCAAACTTCGCAACCGTGGTTATGCGCTGGTTCCGTTGGAACTCTACTTTAATACCGACGGCCGCGTAAAGCTGCTGCTGGGTCTGGGCCGCGGCAAGAAGCTCTACGACAAGCGCGAGGACATGGCCAAGCGTGATGTCCAACGCGAGATCGACCGCGCCCTTAAGGAACGCAACCGCTAGGCACTCTGTATAAGTTGCGGTGGAATACGGACTGTTTTGCCTGTTTGAGGGGCTATTCAGTCCCTATTTCACCGCAACTGCGGGCGTCTCATCTTTCTTACTGTTCTGACACATATGTCTCAAAGGCGGCGTCCGTTATGGGTGCCGCCTTTTTTGTGGGTACATACATTCATGAGGTTCCAATCCGAGCTAGGGGAGTGATCGTTATGGACAAAACTGCGTTCTTTACCATGCCGAGTGGCCTGTACGTGGTGAGCGCCGTGGCAGACGGGCTGCGCGCCGGCTGCGTCATCAACACTGCGGTGCAGGTGACGTCCATGCCGCCGCGTATTTCGGTTGCCGTGAACAAGGACAATGTCACCTCGGGCGTCATCGCATCGGCCAAAGCGTTCGCGCTGACCGTGATCGATCAGACCGCCGACATGCTCTACATCGGTAACTTTGGGTTCCGCACCAGTAGCGATTATGACAAGTTTGCCAAATACGAGACCCGCGAGACGGCTCTGGGCATGCCCTATGTGCCCGAGCACGCGGCGGCCCTGTTTAGCTGCCGTTTGATCGACACTGTGGATGTGGGCACGCATCTGCTGTTTATTGGCGAGGTCGAGGATGCCGAGCGCCTGAGCGACGAGACGCCGCTGACGTACGACTACTATCACAAGGTGCTAAAGGGCAAGACGCCGCCCAAAGCCTCGTCGTATCAAGGCTAGAAATGTTCTAAAAATACTTGCATTATACTATTGAGAATATATACTAATAAGTAAGTACACCAGCAGTCACGTTCGAGAGGAGAACATCATGGCTGAGGAAAAGAAGACGTATAAGTTTGTGTGCACCGTTTGCGGTTACGAGGTTGAGGTCGACACGCCCGAGCTGCCCGAGGATTACGTGTGCCCGGTGTGCGGCGTCGGTCCCGATCAGTTTGAGCTCGTCGAGGAGTAACTCGCAGGCACACGGCGAAAGCCGAACATAGCTCTGTCCAAGGGCCCCGGTCGAATTCTCGGCCGGGACCCTTTTGATTTATCTGACGGTTTAAAACTGTCTCACGTGTTACAGATTAAGACGTTATATCTGGACAGTCACGCCATCTCAATTACATTCCCGTTAGCAGCACGATGTCGAGAATCGTCACGATGACGCCGATCCCTACGAGCAGCGCGTTGAGCGGGCGCGAGTTGGCGTATTTGCCCATAACGCGGGGCGAACTGGTGAGTCGTATGAGCACAAAGACCGTAATCGGCAACTGAAGCGACAGCAGCGCCTGACTCCAGATGAGACCCTCAAAAGGATTTGGGACGACCAAGCACGCCGCCACTGCGCCGACGAAACAGACCGCCACCCCGATCGAGGAATGTCGGTCGTGGATGTCGTATTCCTCGTCGAACATGCCCGCGGTGATGGTTCCCGCCGCCATTCCCACTGTCACGCTGCTCGATAGTCCCGCGAACAGCAGCGCTACCGCAAAGATGGTCGAGCTCGCCGGGCCCAAGATGGGGGAGAGCGTGGCCGCTGCGACGGCGAGGTCGTCTACGACAACGCCGTGCGCAAAGAAGGTCGTTGCGGCCAGGATGACCATGGCCGAGTTGATTGCCCAGCCCACGCCCATCGAAAAGAGCGTGTCGAAGAGCTCATAGCGCAGACGCTCTTCGATAACCTGCTCGCCTTGGCCTTCGAAGTGCATGGATTGGATGACCTCGGAGTGCAGAAAAAGGTTGTGTGGCATAACGACCGCACCCAGGACACTCACGATAATCGCGGCAGAGCCAGTGGGCATACTGGGCGTGATCCAGCTTGCGGCGGCTTGCGGCCAGTCGACCTTGACCAGCGCAAGCTCGGCCAAAAACGAGAGTCCTACCACGCCGACGAAGGCGATGATCCAGCGCTCGGCACGCTTGTAGGAGTTCGTCATGAGCATCGCCATCGATACTGCCGCCACGATGACGCAGCCCGCGCGCACGGGCAGCCCAAAGAGCATTTGAAGGGCAATCGCGCCGCCCAGGACCTCGGCCATGGCGGTGGCGATGGTCGCGAGATAGGCGCTGCCGAGCACGGCGCGTCCCACGATGCGGGGGAGAAAGCGGGTCGTGGCCTCGGCGAGACAGGCGCCCGTGGCGATACCCAGGTGCGCCGCGTTGTGCTGCAGCACAATGAGCATAATCGTGGACAGCGTGACGATCCACAGCAGCGCGTAGCCAAACTGCGAGCCGGCGGCCATGTTGGAGGCCCAGTTGCCCGGATCGATAAAGCCGACGGTCACGAGCAGCCCGGGGCCGATATGCCGCGCAATGTCTAGGCCTCCGTGACCGCCGGTGCGTCGGGAGCCAAAATGTTGTTTGAGATGGTTGAGCATGGTGCGCTCCTGTGTGCCGTTTGTTTGACGCCGCAAAGGATACCCGTTTTAGGCTCAAAAGTTAACTATGACTAACAAAATAGTTGTATTTGAATGGGGTGGGGAAAGGGGGTTGCCGAAATGTCTTGATCTGTAACAACTAGGGATGGAAATTGGGCCTAGGTGTTACAGATCGAGACAGGAAGAAATGGTCCTATGGAATATCTCGATCTGTAACAGTTAGCTGCAAAAACCGGCCCTTCGTGTTACAGATCGAGACAAACCAAAACTGTCCTGCAGAAAATCTCAACCTGTAACATCTAAGCGCCAAAATCGGCTCCTCCTGTTACAGATTGAGATGTTTGAAGCGGTGAGCTTACGGGCCGAACTTGGGGCCCTTGTTGTCGTCCTTGAGGTCGGCGGTGTCCACTCGTAGGGCGTGCGTTACGCGATTGTTTCGAAACGGGCGGGAAACACAACGGGCCGGCGATGCTCCTAGTATGCCTATTCAACTGACTGTCTAATATCTAGGGGAGGATCGCGATGCAGGCAGATTCCGCTCAGCAGCAGGGCCTTTATCGCCCCGAATTCGACCACGACGCATGTGGCATCGGCGCGCTTGCCGATATCAACGGTGAGCGCCATCACCAGATTCTGGACGATGCGCTGTCCATTCTGGTCAACTTGGAGCACCGCGGCGGCACGGGACTCGAGAAGAACACCGGCGACGGCGCTGGCATCCTGTTCCAGGTTCCGCATCACTTTTTCCGTAAAGAGGCTCAAAAGTGCGGCCAGATTCTGTCGGCAGAGGGCGACTATGGCGTGGCCATGCTGTTCTTTCCGCAGGACGACAAGGGCGTAGAGGATGCCCGCCGCGTGTTTGAGGAGGGCTGCGCCGAGGCCGGCGTGCCGCTGCTCTTTTGGCGCGAGGTGCCGGTCGACCCGCACGACCTGGGCGAGACGGCCCGCGCCTGCATGCCCACTATCCTGCAGGCCTTCCTGGGCCGTCCGGACGACACGCCCGCCGGCGATGCCTTCGAGCGCCGCCTGTACGTGTGCCGCCGCACCATCGAAAAGAAGGCCGACGCCGAGTTTGCCCTGCGCGACAAGATCTTCTACGTGTGCTCCATGAGCTCGCGCACCATCGTGTACAAGGGCATGCTGGTCGCCACGCAGATGCGCCGCTTCTTCATCGACCTCAACGACGCCGCCGTCAAGACGGCCGTGGCGCTCGTCCACTCGCGCTACTCCACCAACACCACGCCCAGCTGGGAGCGCGCGCACCCCAACCGCTTTATCATCCACAACGGCGAGATCAATACCCTCAAGGGCAACGTCAACTGGATCCGCGCCTGCGAGCCCAACCTGTACAGCCCCGTGCTGCAGCATGATCTTGAGCGCGTGATGCCCATCATCAACCGCGAGGGTTCCGACTCCGCGATTCTGGACAACGTGCTCGAGTTTTTGGTTATGAACGGTCGCCCGCTTACGCGTGCCGCGTCCATGTTGCTGCCCGAGCCGTGGGACCATAACGACAGCCTGAGTGAGGAGCGCCGCGCCTACGACGCTTACCAGTCCATGCTCATGGAGCCGTGGGACGGCCCTGCCGCCATCGCCTTTACCGACGGCCGTACCCTGGGTGCTGCTCTCGACCGCAACGGCCTGCGTCCCGCCCGCTACTATGTGACGCGCGACGGTCGCTTTATGCTGGCAAGCGAGGTGGGCACCATCGAGGTGCGCCCCGAGAACATCCTGACGAGCGGCTGTCTGGGACCGGGCCAGATGCTCGAGGTCGATTTTGCCCGCGGTCGCGTGATCTACAACGACGAACTGCGCGCCCGCTATGCCAAGGAAAAGCCCTACCGTGATTGGATTGCCGAGGAGACGCTGACCGTTGACGCGCTCGATGAGCCCGTTGCGACAATGCCCGCCGAGGACGCCGAGGTGCCCGCCGCCGTGCGTATGGCCAAGCTCGGCTACCACTGGGATGACGTTGACGAGGTCGTGCGTCCCATGGCCCGGCAGGGCAAGGCGCCGCTCGCCTCGATGGGCATCGATGCGCCGCTGGCCTGCCTGTCCAAGAAGACGCGCTCGTTCTTTGACTACTTCTATCAGCTGTTCGCCCAGGTCACGAACCCGCCCATCGACGCCCTTCGCGAGCATATGGTCACCTCGACCACGCTCTACCTGGGCAACCACGGCAACCTGCTCGAGGACTCTCGTACGGCCTGCCAGCTGGTGCGCTTGGAGCGCCCACTGCTGAGCGAGGAGAAGTTCGAGCGTATCTGCGCCATCGACCGCGTGGGCTTTAAGACCCGCCGTTTCCGTGCCGTGTACCGCCGCGACGCGGGTGAGGGCGCGCTGCAGGCTGCACTCAAACAGCTTGCAGAGGACGTTGAGGCCGCGGTCCGCGACGGCGTGAACATCGTGGTGTTGAGCGATCGTGCCGCTGCGGGCGAGGTGCCCGTACCGTCGCTGCTCGCCGTGGGCTGCGTGCACAACCACCTGATTCGCGCCGGCGTGCGTACCTTTGCCGACATCGTGGTGGAGTGCGGCGACGCCGTGTCCCCGCATGACTTTGCGGCGCTGGTGGGCTACTCCGCGAGCGGCATCTATCCGTACAACGCGCATGCGTGCATCCGCGATTTGGCGGCACGCGGCGACCTGGATGTGACGGCCGAGCAGGGCATCGTCAACTACAACAAGGCTGCGACCGCCGGCATCGTTTCCATCATGTCCAAGATGGGCATCTCCACGGTGCAGAGCTACCATTCGGCGCAGATCTTCGAGGCCGTGGGCTTCACTCCGGAGTTCGTCAACGCGTACTTCGCCGGCACGGTGAGCCGTGTGGGCGGTATGGGTGTCGAGGACGTCGAGCGCGAGCAGAATGAGCGCTACGACGCCGCGCTCGCTATCCTTAAGAGCCCGGCTCCCGATCAGCTGCCCACGTTGGGCCTGACCAAGTGGCGCCCGCTCGGCGGCGAGGATCACCTCATCGATCCGCAGACTGTCTACTTGCTGCAGACCGCCTGCTGTGAGGACAGCTACGACACCTTTAAGGAGTACAGCGCCCGCCTGCACCGCACCGGCCGTGCTGTGCGCCTGCGTGACCTGCTGGACTTTAATGCCAGCGGTCGCACGCCGGTTTCGCTCGACGAGGTCGAGCCCGCGCTCAACATCGTCCGCCGCTTTAACACCGGCGCCATGTCGTACGGCTCCATCAGCAAGGAAGCACACGAGTGCATGGCCATCGCCATGAACCGCCTGCACGGCCGTTCCAACTCGGGCGAGGGCGGCGAGGACCCGCGTCGCGAGACCCCGCTGGCCAACGGCGACTCCAAGAACTCCGCGATCAAGCAGGTGGCAAGCGCGCGCTTTGGCGTGACGAGCCGTTACCTGTGCAGCGCCTTCGAGATTCAGATCAAGATGGCCCAGGGCGCCAAGCCTGGCGAGGGCGGTCACCTGCCCGGCAAGAAGGTCTATCCTTGGATTGCCGAGGTCCGTCAGTCCACGCCCGGCATCGGCCTGATCTCGCCTCCGCCGCACCACGACATCTACTCCATCGAGGACCTGGCAGAGCTGATCTTTGACCTTAAGAACGCCAACCCCGGCGCACGCGTGTCGGTCAAGCTGGTCAGCGAGGCCGGCGTCGGCACCATCGCCACCGGCGTGGCCAAGGGCGCTGCCGACAAGATCTTGATCAGCGGCCACAACGGCGGCTCCGGTGCTGCGGCGCGCGATTCGATCTGGCACGCCGGTCTGCCGCTGGAGCTTGGCCTTGCCGAGGCCCAGCAGACGCTGCTGCAAAACGGCCTGCGCTCGCGCGTGGTGCTCGAGGCCGACGGCAAGCTCATGGACGGTACCGATGTTGCCGTCGCCTGCCTGCTGGGTGCCGAGGAGTTTGGCTTTGCGACCATGCCGCTCATCTCCATGGGTTGCCTCATGCAGCGTGACTGCCAGCAGGATACCTGTCCGGCCGGCATCGCGACGCAAAACTGCCGCCTGCGTCGCGGCTTCCGCGGCAAGCCCGAGCACGTTGAGCACTTTATGCTCTTTGTTGCCGAGCAGCTGCGCGAGGTCATGGCGAGCCTGGGCTTCCGCACCGTCGACGAGATGGTCGGACATCCCGAGTGCTTGCGCCAGATCGAGGTCCCGGGCAACCGCAAGGCCAACCTGCTCGACTTGTCGCCCGTGCTGGCGAGTGCGACCTGCGAGTTCGGTGCCCACATCCCGGGCGCCGACGGTCGCCACTTCCTGCCGCAGATGGCTGCGGACAGTGAGCTCGACAAGACGCTCGACTCCACGTTGTTTGTGCCCTATACGGCCGATGCCCGTGCGCACCTGCGTCCGATTCGCTTCCGCGCCGATATCGCCAACGTCAACCGCTGCGTGGGCACCATCTTGGGCAACGCGGTGACCAAGGCGCATCCCGAGGGCCTGCCCGCCGGCTCCATCACCATCGATTGCGATGGTTCGGCCGGTCAGAGCTTTGGCGCCTTTCTGCCGCGCGGCATTACGCTCAACGTGTGCGGCGACGCCAACGACTACTTTGGCAAGGGCCTTTCGGGCGGCGAGGTGTCGGTGCGCCCCAACCCGCATGCGACCTACAAGTTCGACGAGAACATCATCGTGGGCAACGTTGCGTTCTTTGGTGCTACGAGCGGGCGCGGTTTTATTAACGGCCTGGCCGGCCAGCGCTTTGGCGTGCGCAACTCCGGTGCCACGGTGGTGGTCGAGGGCTGCGGCAACCATGGTTGCGAGTACATGACGGGTGGTCTGGCGCTCATCCTGGGCGAGGTCGGGCAGAACTTCGCCGCTGGCATGACGGGCGGCGTGGCTTACGTCTTTGACCAGTACGGCACGCTCGATGCCCGTGTGAACCACGAGAGCGTTGAGCTTAAAGCCCCGACGGCCGGTGAGCTTGCGCAGATTCGCGCGCTCATCCAGGAGCACGTGGATGCGACGCAGAGCCCGCGCGGCATTAAGCTGCTCTACAGCTTTGAGACGATGAGCAAGCACTTTGTGAAGGTCATTCCAACCGAGTACGAGCGCGTGCTGGCGATTGTCGCCGCCGCCGAGGCCGTGGGCAAGACGCATGCGCAGGCCGAGGAGCTGGCGTTTGACATTGTGACCGGTCGCGCCGACGCCGCCGATGTCGCTCGCTTTGATGCGGCGGGTGGTGTCGCTGGCGCTGTGCCCGCCGCCAGCTCTGTTGCTTCGACCAAGAAGGAGGCGTAAGTGCCATGGGTAAGCCCGGTGCTTTTCTTGATATCGATCGCGTGACCCACGGGCTGCGCCCCGTGGAGGAGCGCAGCCGCGATTTCGATCCGCTGTACGTGGAGCTCGACGACGATGCGCGCCGTGCCCAGGCGAGCCGCTGCATGATGTGCGGTGTGGCGTTTTGTCAGATGGGTGCGAGCTTTGGCAAGGCGCGTCCGAGTGGCTGCCCGCTGCACAATCTGATTCCCGAGTGGAACGAGCTAGTGTATCGCGGCCGCTGGGACGAGGCTGCCGAGCGTCTGTCACTCACCTCGCCCATGCCCGAGTTCACGAGCCGTGTGTGCCCGGCGCTGTGCGAGGCCGCGTGCAACCTGGGCTCGGTCGACGGCCAGCCCACGACGATTCACGATAACGAGCACGCGATCAGCGACCATGAGTGGGCCAACGGCGGTCCGCGCCGCTTTGAGCCGGCGGGGGAGGGCGCGCCCACGGTTGCCGTGGTGGGCTCCGGTCCTGCTGGTCTGGTGGCAGCATGGGAGCTTGCGCGTCGCGGTGCCCGCGTGACGGTGTTTGAGCGTGACGACCGCCCGGGCGGCCTGCTCATGTACGGCATTCCCAACATGAAGCTCGAGAAGTCCGTGGTCGAGCGTCGTGTGGCGCTCATGCGCGAGCTGGGCATTGTGTTTGAGCTGGGTGCCGACGTGAGCGATCCTGCGGTGGCTGCCAAGCTCGACGGCTTTGACGCCGTCGTGGTGGCTGCCGGTGCTCGCGCCCCGCGTGGGCTGGCTGCTGAGAATATTGACGCACCCGGCGTGGTGTATGCCGTGGACTACCTGACGGCCTCGACCGTCTCGGTGCTCGATGGCGGCGAGCCTGTCGTCGATGCACACGGCCTGGACGTCGTGGTCATTGGCGGCGGCGATACCGGTAACGACTGCGTGGGCACCGCGGTACGTCAGGGTGCGCGCAGCGTGCGCCAGTTTGAGTTCTTGCCGGCTGCGCCCGATGCGCGCGCGGCGAGCAACCCCTGGCCGCAGTGGCCTAACGTGAAGAAGACCGATTACGGCCAGCAGGAGGCCATCGCTGCCATGGGCGGCGAGATGCGTGCCTGGGGCGTGGATACGCTCGAGGTACTGTTGGACAAGAAGGGCGCGGCCGCGGGCCTGCGCGTGGTCGATCTGGATTGGTCGGCTGGCAAGCCCGAGCGCATCGCGGGCTCCGAGCACGAGGTGCCGGCCCAGCTGGTGCTCATCGCCTGCGGCTTTACGGGTCCCGAGCATGGCGTGTTCGACGCCGTTGGCGTGCCCGTTGCCACCGCTGGTCGTCCGCTGCCGGTGATGGCCGCCGAGGGCTCGCACCTTGCGGCCCGTGTCGACGGCGTCGCCGCGGATGCCGCGCCGGTGTATGTGGCGGGTGATGCTCGCTACGGCAGCTCGCTCGTGGTGAACGCTATGGCCGATGCCCTGGCCTGCGCGGCCGAAGTCGCCGATGCGCTGGAGCTGTAAAGTAGTTATTTAAGAACGTCCCCAATGACTAGTCATTTTTTGTCTAGTCGTTGGGGACACTCTTTGCGAGCGATTTGCTCGTTTGTCGACGTACGGGTGTTTATTTGTCGACTTCTTGGGCTGTGGTCACCTGTTGTTTCTGTGGTGGCTGTGGGTATCTGGCTCAAAAGGGCGGGTTGGCCGTCTATGTTTACCTGCGGTTTTGTTGCGGTGCGCATTTTCGGTCAAGCTTTTCGTCAAGTGTTTGGTCAGCATCTGGTTTGCAGCCGGAGGCCTATTTTGCCCGCGCTGGTCGTGGCCGACCACCCTCCTCGTAAGCTCAAATTGAGGTCTATCAGTTTGAGGAGGATGCCATGACTGACCACGCTTTAGACCGACCGCAGCTAGCCGAAGCCGTCGGCAACGATATTGCCGACATGGCCCATTTTTGGATGCTGCGGAAGTTCCAGTTTTTGGAGCCGGCGCGCGAACAGTTCGAGATCATTGTCGACCCGTGGCTCAGCTATTGCACCGAGCCTTCGCAAAACGAAATCATGGCCTACAACATGGCGTTTACCGATTGGCTGCTCTTCGAGCGCTCCTATCGCCATGGCAAGACGCTGCTCGAGCTGTATGTTGACGAGCCGCCGGCATCGCTTTTGCCTGCCTCGCTCAAGCGGCTCGAGCAGGTACGCGACACGCAGTATTTCTCGCGCTTTGGCATTTTGGACAAGGATCCTGCGAACGGCATGGTTGCGCTGAAGGATACGCGCACCGACCGTCGCTTTGATGTCTACGACCCGCATATCGTGCAAAAGGAGCATTGGAGCGACGGCGCGATTGCGGTGCGCCTCGCCTGCGTCGACGATGTCTGGCTGACGGCGGGACAACTCTATCTGTATGACATCGCACGCCTGAGTGACACGGCGGTCGATGGGCCTGGTGCGGTGCATCCGGAGGACCTGCAGGATGGCTTTGACACCTCGTGCATCAGTTTCTTCTTGCGTCTGGTCCGCGACATCATGGGCGCCCAGGGGCGGTACGTAAAGTCGCTCAACATCTACGAGCAGGAGTGGGAGTAGGGGATGTGACTGGCGTCTCCTGCTGCCCCTGACTTTGTCTCAATCTGTAACGTTTGGCGGCTGTTTGGGCCCGTAACTGTTACAGATTGAGACGGAAGGTTGGCGGCTGCCGAAAGATCTTGTTCTGTAACAACTAGAGGCTCAAAGACTGTCTTCCTGTTACAGATCAAGACATTTGTCAGCGGAGGCAACGGTGACGATGGTCCATTTGTCTGACGTGGTGGTGATGAAAGTGCCTAATACCGTTCTCAAACACAAACATGCGACTCGCAACACGTTGGCGCGGAATAGAATGCTCGCGCGGCTCACGGAGACGGCCAAGCAAGGTGCGCTGCTCGCAACGCATGACAATACCGAGCTCATGTGGCTGCGACGCCATGTTGGAACCGACGATATCGCGGAGCCCGAGCCGTACCTGTTCTGTTTTCAGCATGATTGGGATGCATTGACGCCGGCGGAGCGAGCGCTGAGGACTATCAAAGGGCTTGCGGAATTTCATCCCGATTGGGCGTTTTGGGGCTATGACGCGGCGCTTTTGTGGGGTCTGGAGGTGCCGAATGATCTGCTCGGGCCGCGCTTTCTTGTTAAGACGGGTTGTTCGGTGACGTTGAGCGGCGGGTGCAGGTTGTTGCGTCCGCAGATGGCGGGCGCGCTCGAGCGTGTTGATGGCGTGCGGGTGACGTCGTTTTGGCGCACGGTGGAGGATTGCTTACTGCGTGCGCCGTTCTCCTACGGGTTGGCGATTGCCGATTCTGCACTGCGGGCGAAAGGCGTATCACGTTGGGATTTGTGCGAGCGCCTCCGCGCCGATTGCGAGGGCAGGCGAGGGTATCGCAGGGCACAGGTGATTGCGTCGTATGCGGACGGGCTGTCCGAAAACGGCGGCGAGTCTCGGTTCCGAGCGTTCTTTATTGCGTACGGCTTTCCAGTTCCGGAGCTGCAGGTGGAGTTTCGCGACCCGCTCGATTCGAGCCAGGTGTTTCGCGTCGACTATTTTTGGCGGCTCGAGAACGGGACGTGTGTCATCGGCGAGCTCGACGGGAAGGGAAAGTATACCCTGCAGGATGGTGGGGATCGGGGGTCGGTCGACCCATTCGTGGCAGAACGTCAGCGAGAGTCTCATCTGACGATGCTCGGGCACAAGGTGCTTCGGTTTACGTTTGATGAACTCAAGAACCCGGGGAAGCTGGCTGAAAAGATGAGACTGGCGGGAATTCAACAGCGGGCCGATCTGGCTGAGGAATGGAGACGCCAGTGGTATGGGCGCTGAGAGGTTTTGTCTCGATCTGTAACGTTTAGAAGTTGTTTGAGTTCGTAATTGTTACAGATCGAGACAAACCGGTGAAACGTCGACCGAATGTCTTGATCTGTAACATCAAGGGGCCCAATAACCCTGTACCTGTTACAGATCGAGACATTCCCCTGATGTTGCTGGGGTGGGGCTGCAACGTATTCCGTCCCCCCCACATCCCCTCTTCCCTCCGTTAACCGATATGTCCGCAGCAATCCTGCCGCGCTGGATAATAATGGACAGATGTTCAAGTTTTCTGAGGGGGAGGAGCTCGATATGGCGTCTGCCGATCGTTCCACGTTGTTTATCAATGCGACCGTCCTGGATGGCTCGAAACATATGGAGCCGCAGCCCGATATGGCCGTGGCCGTTGAGCGCGGTGTCATCACGTGGATGGGGCCGAGTGCTGTGGCGCAGGCGCCTGCGGGTGCCGAGGTTATCGACCTGGCAGGTGCGTATCTCATGCCAGGCCTCATCAATATGCATGTGCATCTGTGCGGTTCGGGCAAGCCGGTTTCGGCGGGCGATGCGGGCGCGCTGATGAAGAAGCTCGATAATCCCGTGGGGCGCGCCATCGTGCGCCATATTCTTAAGGGCAGCGCCCAACAACAACTGGCAAGTGGCGTGACCACGGTGCGCGGCGCGGGCGATCCGCTGTTTGCCGATCTGGCCGTGCGCGATGCTATCGATGCCGGCAAGTATCAAGGTCCTCGCCTGGTGGCGCCGGGAACGGGCGTCACGGTGCCGGGCGGCCATGGTGCGGGCTTGTTCGCCCAGGTGGCCAACAGTCCCGCCGAGGCAGCCGAACAGGTGCGCGACCTGTATGCGCGTGGTGCCGACGTCATTAAGCTGTTCGTGACGGGCGGCGTGTTCGACGCTACCGAGGTGGGCGAGCCGGGCGTGCTGCGCATGCCGGTCGAGGTTGCCGCGGCGGCGTGCAAGGCTGCGCACGAGGTGAGTCTGCCGGTTATGGCCCATGTCGAGAGTACCGAGGGCGTGAAGGCCGCGCTTGAGGCCGGCGTTGACACGATTGAGCACGGCGCTCCGTTGACGCCCGAGATTCTGGAGCTGTACCGTGGCGCCGCGGGCACGCAACTCGAGGGGCGTGCGCCCAGTGTTACCTGCACTATCAGCCCGGCGCTGCCGTTTGTATTGCTCGACCCGAAAAAGACCCATTCGACCGATACGCAAAAGAAGAACGGCGATATCGTGTGCTCGGGCATTATCGAGAGCGCCCGTGCCGCACTGGAAGCTGGCGTTAAGGTGGGCCTGGGTACGGACTCGAGCTGCCCGTTCGTGACGCAGTACGACATGTGGCGTGAGGTGGCCTATTTTGCCAAGTATGTCGGCGTGAGCAACGCCTTCGCACTGCATACGGCTACGCAAGTCAACGCCGAGCTGCTGGGGCTGGACGGCGAGACTGGCACGATCGAGTGCGGCAAGGCCGCCGATATCTTGGTGACGCGCGAGAACCCGCTCGATGACCTGTGCGCTCTGCGTGAGCCGATGCACGTGATGTGTCGCGGCGATCTGGTGTGCAAACTCAAGGTGAAGCGCATCCCCGAGGTGGATGCCGAGCTCGACGCGATTATGGCCATGCCAGCCGAAGCGCTGGCTGAGGAGCTGGCCCGCGACGGCGTAGCATAGGTGTGACAAAGGGACAGCTCCGTTGTCGCATACAAAAAGCCGAGGTCTCAGCGCGAGGCCTCGGCTTTTATTTGTCCTATGGTATGGCGGCTAGGAGCGCGTCTCCATCTTGGCGTGGCACTTGGGGCAGGTGACGCGGATCTTGCCCTTGCCCTTGGGGACGGAGAGCATCTGGCCGCAGTTGGGGCACTTGAGATAGGCCGTGGTCTTGCGGCCCTTCCACATCTTCTTGGCTGTGCGCTTGGCACGTTCAAAGTCTTCCTTGCTAGTACCGGCTGCGCGCGAGGCGTTGGCCGCTGCAGCTCCGCCGCCCAAGCTAGCTACAAACTTGCCCAAGCCGGGTACGTTTGCAGTCGCGGCGACAAAGGCCTCGTTCTCCTTGTGACGTGCGTCGATATTTTTGGACAGGCCGCGCAGCACGCCAATCACGATTACGGCGATGGCAATCCAGTTGAGCCACTGGATGCGGGCTATCGATCCGATCATCGCGATGACGATGCCGGCAAAACCCATCACGATGGTGAGTTCATCGGCACCATTGCGACCCTTCATAAAGTCATTCATGCAAATTGCCTTTCGTTCGATATGCTGCACGCCTTTATACCCGATTTAGAGCAAGGGGGACAGGTTAATCTGCACCAATGTGGTGCAAACATACCTGTCCCCGGAATACCAAGACGGTGCAAAGAAGTTTGTCCCCAATGCCCCAATTACTTGGAGAGCTTGTCGACGACGCGTTCGATTTCGGCGAGCTTGGCGGCTTTGAGGTCTTCGTCGCCCGATTCGATTGCCGAAGTCACACAGCCCTCGATATGCGCCTTAAGCACGTCGGCGTTAATGCGCGCGAGGAGCGCCTGTGTGGCCATGAGCTGCGTGGAAATATCGACGCAATAGCGGTCCTCCTCGACCATCCGCAAGATGCCGTCGATCTGACCGCGTGCCGTCTTGAGCATGCGGGTCACCGATTTGTGGTCTGCCATCATGGCGGGTCCTCGTTTCTGGTCGATGGAGTCGAATGTCTCTGGTAGCTGCTACGCGGCGGTCACGGACAGGGCGTGGAACTTCTCGCCGGCGCCCTCGATGGCAGCGGTGAGCTGCTCGGCGGTCACGGTGTCGGCGCACTCCACCTGGACGGTCTGGGTCTCGTGATCGGCGTCGGCATCGGTCACGCCGGCCACGTTGAGCAGCGCCGTCTCGATGGTGGCGTCGCAGTGGCCGCACATAAGGCCGGAAGTCTTGATTGTGTATCGCATGGGTATCCCTCTCTGTTGTGTCGGCTTTCCCAGACATCCGACCTTGACCTTCAAGCCACCGCCCGCGTACCAAAGTACGCGTCGCTCCTCTTTCAGGTCAATCTCGGGCACCTGGAAAACCCGTTCTAAATTGACTTAATGGTGAGCCTATTTTGCCACTTTAGGCTTAAAGGATTTCAGGCGCAGCGCATTGCTTACAACGCATACGCTCGACAGGCTCATGGCCGCGGCGCCAAACATCGGCGAGAGTTGCCATCCGGTGAGCGGGAAGAACACGCCCGCGGCGAGCGGAATGCCGATGCCGTTGTAGAACAGCGCCCAGAACAGGTCCTGCTTGATGTTGCGGATTGTGGCACGTGACAGCTCGATGGCACGGGCGACGTCCATGAGGTCGCTGCGCATGAGTACCACGTCGGCGCCCTCCTTGGCGATGTCGGCGCCGGTGCCGATAGCAAGGCCCACGTCGGCGCGCGCCAGGGCGGGGGAGTCGTTGATGCCGTCGCCCACCATGGCGACCTTACTGCCCGCATCCTGCAGCTCGCGCACGTGGCGCTCCTTGTCGGCGGGAAGCACGTCGGCGATGACCTGCTTGCTGGTCAGTCCCACGCGGCGAGCGATGGCCTCGGCCGTCACGCGGTTGTCGCCGGTGAGCATGCGCACGTCGACGCCAAGCGAGCGCAGTGCGGCGATGGCCCCGGCGCTCGTCTCCTTGACCTCGTCAGCCACGGCAATGGTGCCGGCAAGCTCGCTGTTCTTGGCAAAGAACAGCGGCGTCTTGCCCTCGGCGGCAAATTGTTCGGCAAGACCCGCGGGCACGGTAACGCCCAACTCGTCCATCAGGCGTACGTTGCCGGCTGCAATGGCGTTTTGCCCCTCGCGCGCCGTAACGCCTCGCCCGGGCACGGCAGTAAAGTCCTCGACCATGCGCGCGACGATCCCGCGTGTCTCGCACTCGGCCATAATCGCCTCGGCCAGCGGGTGCTCGCTCGAGCGCTCCAACGCGGCGGCCAACTTGAGCAGCGCCTTTTCGCTCATGGCGGGCGAGCCGTCAGCGCGCGTGGCTACCACGATATCGGTCACGGCAGGCTTGCCGCGGGTGACCGTGCCCGTCTTATCGAGCACCACGGTGCCCACGCTGCGCAGGTTCTCCAGCGCCTCGGCGCTCTTAAACAGAATGCCCATCTCGGCGCCCTTGCCGGTGCCGACCATAATGGCGACGGGCGTGGCTAGGCCCAGCGCGCACGGGCAGCTGATCACCAGCACAGCGACGGCGGAGGTGAGCGCCTCATTCACGTCGCTGGTCAGTGCCATCCACGCCACAAAAGTTACGGCAGAGATTACAAACACCACGGGCACGAACACGCCGGCGACCTTGTCGGCCATGCGGGCGATGGGTGCCTTGGTGGCGTTGGCGTCCTCGACGAGCTGGATAATCTTGGCGAGCGACGTGTCGGCGCCCACACGCGTGGCGCGGAAGGTAAACGAGCCCGTGCGGTTGACCGTGGCCGCGTTGACAGTGTCGCCGGCGGTCTTTTCCACGGGGATGGACTCGCCGGTCAGCGCACTTTCGTCCACGGCCGAGCTGCCCTCGAGCACCACGCCGTCAACGGGGATGGACTCGCCGGGACGCACGCGCAGCACCTGGCCGGGCAGAATGGCATCGACGTCGACGGTGGCCTCGGTACCGTCCTCTGCCACGACGGTCGCGTTCTTGGGTGCCAGGTCGATGAGCGCCTCGATGGCGCCGCCAGTCTTGGATTTGCTGCGTGTCTCGAGATATTTGCCTACGGTGACGAGCGACAAGATCGTGCCGGCGCTCTCAAAATACAGGTTGTCCATGCTCGTCATCATGGCCTCGTGGACCTGACCCGCGGCTAGCTGGTCGGCCATGATGAACATGGCGTAGAGCGACCAGGCGATGGACGCGGTGGCGCCGACGGCGATGAGGGCGTCCATGGTGGGCGCGCCGTGCGCGAGCGATTTAAACCCGTTGATAAAGTAGGCGTCGTTGACGTAGACGATGGGGATGAGCAGGACGAGCTCGGTGAGCGCGAGCGTCATACTGTGGGTGTGGTCGGTGAAGATGCCGGGCAGCGGCCAGCCGAGCATGTGCCCCATGCCTATGTAGAACAGTGGGATGAGGAATACGATCGAGACGATGAGGCGGGTGCGCATGGCAGAGGCGGCGGCCTCCAACTTTTTGGTCGGCGACTCCATATGGGCGGCGCCGGACCTGGCTTGCGCACTTCCGCTTTGGACAGCGTCGGTGCCCGCGCTGACGGGCGAGGCCGAGTAGCCCGCGCGGTCGACAGCGGTACAGATGTCGTCGGGGGAGACCTGCGCGGGGTCGTAGTCGACCAGCATGGAGCCGGCGAGCAGGTTGACCGCGGCGCTTTGGACGCCGTCGAGCTTGCTCACGGCACGGTCCACGTGCGCCTGGCAGGCGGCGCACGTCATGCCGCCCACATCGAACTTATCTTGAGCCATGGCTTCTCCTTTCTGTTGTTCGCTGTTGGAATTGTTAACCTGATGATACTATACACCCATACCCCCTGGGGGTGTCTAGTAGTAGTTGGAATGTATGACTTTTCATTACAGATGAGGGTGGCTGCTCAATCGGCGGTC
This sequence comes from uncultured Collinsella sp., assembly GCA_902493535.1. Lineage (GTDB taxonomy): Bacteria > Actinomycetota > Coriobacteriia > Coriobacteriales > Coriobacteriaceae > Collinsella. The sequence continues at coordinate 71,186 of CABUQG010000001.1, forward strand.
GTCTTTGCCAAACATCTCAATCTGTAACGTCTGGACCGGTTTTTGAACCATAGCTGTTACAGATTTAGACAAACATTTCAGCCGAAAACTAACGTCTCGATCTGTAACAACTAGACCCCGTTTTACCGAGTATTTGTTACAGATCGAGACAATCTCGGAGCAGATGCCCCGGGCATACAACGTAAAACGCCGGGGCGCCCGCGTGATGGGCGCCCCGGCGCATGCTGGGCAGGGTTTGCGAAGCGGTGGGAGGGAGGAGAAGCCGTCCTCCTGAAATCCTTACTCCTGACGACGCTTCTTGTCGGTCAGGAAGACGCCAGCGGCTACGAGCACGACACCTCCGATGACAAACGTCTCACCGGTGAGCGCAGCATTGTCGCCTGTGGTGGGAAGTGCCGAGTTGGCGGCCGTCTTGGCGTTGCCGGTAGACGGCTTTCCAGCAGCCGGCTTAGCGGCAGCCTGCGTGATCTTGGCCTGCTCGGCCTTCGCTGCCTCTTGCTCCTGGCGGGCGATCTCGTCCTTCAGGGCTTGCTCGGCGGCTACGCGTTTTGCCTTCGCCTCGTTGTAGGCATTGAGCGCTGCGGTGTAGGCGGGCGTCGCAGCATCAAGGTCTGCCTGAGCGGCATCAAGTGCGGCCTTTGCGTTATGTTCTGCCTGCTTGGCGGCGACGCACTTGGCAAAGAGGGCATTGAGCGTATCATTCGCGTTTGCATCAGAGCCAGTAGCAATGCCGTTTTCGACGTTGATGGACTTTAGCTTTCCGAGGGTAGCGACAGCGGCATCCGATGCGGCCTGAGAATTCTCGATCGCCTGTTCGGCGTTCGCGATGGCATCATTTGCCGCACCAAGGGCGACTCCGGCCTCAGTCACTGCTGCGTCGGCGTCCTTCTTGGCCGCCTTGGCCGCGGTAAGATTGTTGGCCGCGTTGCTCAGGGCGTCGGCATGGGCCTTCTTTGAAGCAAAGTCGTTTTTCGCCGTGGTCAGATCGCTCGCAGCGTGCTCCGCGGTCGCCGCCTTGGCCTCGGCGTTGTCCTTCGCGGTGTCGAGGGCCTGCTTCTTGGCAGCCGCGTCGCGCTCCGCCTTTTCGAGAGCACTCTGGGCAGACGTCTGGGCTGCCGTGGCTTCATCAAGCGTTTGATGGGCCTTGTCAGCCTTTTCCTGAGCCGCAGCAACATCGGCAGAATACTTGGCAAGTTCCTTCTTTGCATCTTGCAGAGCCTGCTGCTTTACGAGAGTTTCTGCCTTGGCGTCATCAACCTTCTTCTGACTCTGAGCGGCTTGCTCTTGCGATGCCTTAAGCTCGGCGCGCTTCTGGTTGACGACCTGCTCTGCGGCCGCCACGTTACTTTGGGCGGCTTTGACCTGGTCTTCGGCTTCGGTAACTTTTCCGTTTGCCTTGGCGAGATTCTGCTCTGCTAGGGCAACAGCGGCGGCGGCACTTGCTGCGCTGTCGTTCTTGGCGGCAAGGTTGCTGTTCGCGGTATCAACGCCTTCCTGCTTTTGAGCGACGAGGGTCTCAGCTACCTTTACGGCATTGGCTTTCGATGCCGCTGTGCTGCGCTTTTGTTCAAGGTCCGTCTTTGCGGCGGCGAGCTTTTCGCTGGCTTTGGAGAGGCTCAGCTGATACTGATCAAAGAGATTCTCGAGTTCATCGATCGAGTATTCTTTCTCGTACGAACCGTAATTGTTGTCGATCTCCAAGACGAACACATACGGCCAAAGGGTTCCGCGCGAGTTGATGCCGTATCCCATGGTTTTGGCGTTAGGTTGTACGATATTCAAATAATGGCCGACGGTGCCAAAACCCACGCCTTGGGCTCCGAATTCGGTACCGTGACTCCAGAAAGTCTTCCAAGCATCTTTGGGGGCAACGTTGCCAAGGCCGGCTTTCGCTGCAGCATCGTCAAATATTTTCTTTTCGCCATCAACCCATTGGTGCGCGATGTTTTCTTTCGTGCTGAAGTTCCAAGCGGCATTTTCAAATCCGGCATAGTCTGAGTGCCCCTTCGTTGCGTCGGAGTAATTGGAATCAGACTGAGCGATTGCCATTTGCTCTGCCGTTACCTTAAGCTCGCTAAGGCCGACGCTTTTGCGATATTCATTAATTTCGCGCAGCTTGCCAAACGAAAGCTTGGCGTTGTCGAGTGACGTGCCGTCTTTTTTATCGCCAATGGTCGTCGGGTTTTTATCGCTCTGCCTATAGATGATGTTTGCAGCGTCGTTGGCACCGATGAACTGGTAGAAGCCGATGACGCTCTGCGCCTCCGCCGTCGTTGCCTTATCGGTTGCCGCCTTGCACGTATCGTATGCTTTCTGTGCATCGATAACGGCTTGATCGGCGGCCGCCTGGTTTGCCTTGGCAGTTTTGAGCGCCTTGTCTGCCTGCTCCTTCTCGGCTTTTGCCTGATCGACTTGTTTCTGAGCGGCCTTTGCTTTCTCCAGTTCGGTAGCATGTGCCTGCTTTGCCGAGGTCAACTCCGATTGCGCCGCATCGGCTTTCGTCTGGGCTGCCGTTACATCATTTTCGGCTGCTGCGACTGTCTGCTTCTTGGCTTCGAGCTCGCTTTCGGCACCGGTGAGGGCGTCCTGCTTGGATGCAACGTCGCTATTTGCCTGAGAAAGGCCTGCTTCGGCAGCCGCCTGCTGCTGCTTCGCCTGGTCGAGTGCGCTTTGGGCAGCATCGACCTTTGCCTGGGCGGCGTCATACTCCGGGCCCTCGGCGCCTGCCTTTGCGGCTGCCAAATCGGCTTGTGCGCTGTCGTACGCTGTCTGTGCCGCAACTAGCTTACCATCCGCGGCGGTCTTTTCCTGCTGAGCGGAAGCCAGCGTGCCTGCCGCCTCGTCGTAAGCGCTCTGCGCGGCGCTCTGAGCCTGCCGGGCATCGGCGAGCGCGGAATCGGCAGCGGCCTTCGCAGCCTTTGCTTGGTCCAGAGCGGCCTGCGCATCTGCGGCAGCCTGCTCGGCGACCTTGATTTCCTCCGGCGTTGCGTTGGCGGCTGCCTTCTGGGCTGCCTCGAGCTTGGCCTGCGCATCAGCTGCCGCCTGCTTTGCGGCATCAAGGACCTTCGACTTGTCCTCGGCGTCGGTCTTGGCTGCATCGAGCTTTCCTTGGGCATCCTTCAGCGTGGCACTGGCGCTGTCGGCCGCCTTGACGCTTTCATCGAGCTGGCGAGCATATTCGGCGCGCGCGGCGGCCTCTGCCTGCGAATTATCGGAGACGGAGGCGTCATAGGTGCTTTGTGCGTTGTCGCGGGCCGCCTGCTTTTCGGTATAGGGGGCAGCCACCGTGTTGTAGCCGGATTTGGCGTCTGCCTCGGCAGCCTTTGCGGCATCGATCGCAGCCTGCAGGTCGGCAATCTTCTGGGCGTTTGCCTTTACTGCGGAGCCTGCCGCCTCGCCGGCGTGAACAGCAAGCGGCGACATGATCGCGTCCTGTGCCGTGGTATCACTTGCATCGTTGGCAAATGCCGAGAACGGCGCGAGCAGCGTCGAGCCAGTCATAGCGATGGTGGTTGCCGCGGTGACGGCGAGTCGTGTTGCCTTGTGGCCCGAGAATGTGGGGCGAGGCTCGGCGCCGCCTGAGACTTTCAAGTGTTTAGGTGCGTACTTTGCCATTTCTTCTCCCAATCGTTGAAGGGGTACCTATGACAATTCGTACGTTACGACCGCCGAAAGGGTTCCTGTTGCGCAACATTGGCAAGGAAATATCGACACACTTGAATCACATTTACGAGGCGAAGTTCTCGGCAAGCTAATGTCTCGTTCTGTAACATCTAGAGAGGTTTTTGACCCTTTACTGTTACTGATTGAGACGTTGCCTCGCGGGGTTGGGGTTTGTCTCGATCTGTAACATCTAGACCTGTATCTGCCGAGCTAGTGTTACAGATCGAGACAATTGCCGGGGAGGGGTCCCGTCACGGCAAGATGCCCGCTCCCTAGATACAGAACCCGGGGATCACACAGGTTCGTTTGTTTGGCTTGTCCGCGGGGGTGGCGTACATAAAGACGTCGCCGTCGTGGCCCACACGGTTTATGTAGAGCGTGCCTTCGGTCTCCGATGTGTCAGGACTCGCTGTTCGTTCCCACCAGCAGGTGTCCTTGCCCTTCCACTGGCGGACCATCGTCTCGTTCGTGGAATACGGGCTCACCTTGAGCTCGCGGAACAGCTGGTACTCCTTGCCTTCGCCGTTGTAGATGTCTGCCAGGTAGTGATAGTCCTTGGCAAACGAATCGGGCGGTTGCGTACCGCACAGCTCGACCATGGCGGGCAGCCAAAGGGTTGCGGGCAACTCGCTCAGACATGATGCGCTGTTGGCGGCGCCAGCGTTATTCGAGACCTTTTTGACAGATTTGATGAGTGCGCGCAACTCGTTGGGTAGCAGCTTAAGGCCGTCGCCGTTGAGCCATTCCCGCAGCTCGCAATCTGCCCAGCCGGCGCTCGGCGGTTCAGCCGCAGCGTTGCGCTCGGCAATACCCGCATCGAACATAAACGTCAGTCCGGCCTTGCCCGTCCCGTCCAGGAGTTCATCGTGGCGGATGCCCACAAGCTGCGCGCCAACCTGCAGCCCGTTGGTGAGCGTGACACGCTTGGTACACGGATAGGGGATATGCCCATCGACGTTGAGCAGGTGATAGCGCTTGGCAATCTCGCGTGCCTCGCTACGGGTCTCGGCGGCCTTAATCTTAAGCGAAATCTCCTGCAGCTGATCCCAGGTGTAGTCGTCAAGCGAACTGCGGATGCCGTCCAAGTAGTCGGGGATGCCAAAGCCATGGGTCGCCGCCCCAATGACGCTGAGCCCCGCAACGGCTGCAACGACGCCACCGATAATAAACCGGCGGCGGGTCATGGCATCGTGCCGGGCCTGCTCCAGGATCTCTCTCGCGCGCTCGCCGGCGACGTCGACCTTAAGGTGCGTACCGGAGTCGATGTCGATTGCGGCGTCACTGCCCGCGCCTTCGCGGCCCTCGGATTCGGCATCGGTGAGGTATGCCGAGAGCACCTCGAGCATCTGCTGCTCGGTGGGACGATCGCACTGCTCGACTGAGATGCCTTTCATGATGATCTGGACAAGCGCTTTGTCGCCCTCGCAGCGCGGCTCGAGCGGTGCCGGCTTGGTCTTGGTCTTTATGAGGTAGAACGAGCCGGTTGCCGCGGCGCCCGTCGACTCCACATCGAACGGTTTGCGACCGCTGTAGAGCTGGTACAGAATGCTCGAAAGCGCATAGACGTCGATTGCGGGCGAGCGGCGAAGGGCCGCGATGCCTTCGATATCCTGCGTGAGCATCTCGGGCGCGGCGTATGCGGGCGTGGCAAAGCGCCAGATGTCGGCGCGCCGGGTGATCGTGTCGTCGCCGAGGGCTATGGTCGCGGAGCCCATGTCGATGAGGCAGGGGTCAAAGGAGCAATCGGCGATCTGCTGCTCGAGCGTTCGACTGGTGGTACGGAACATGATATTGGCTGGCGACAGGTCGCGATGGATGACCGGTTTCACGAGGCCTTGGGTCATCAAGAGCGCACGAAGCACGGCGTTTCCGACGGCGGCGACCATCTGGGTGGTTAGCCCGCCCGAGACATCGTGCGGAAGCAAGGGCAGCGCCTGCTTGAGCGAGGTGCCCTCGACCCACTCCATGAGGATGAGCGGGTCGTCCTCGCACGATCCATAGCCATAGACGCGCGGAAATCCGCGCAGGTGCGAGACAGTGCACAGATGACGGTACTCCTCGAACAGCGCGGCGGTGTTGGCCAGGTGCGCTGCCGATTGCTCGGCGGAGCGGTCGGGGGCTTGGCCGGAAAGGATAGCGTTGTCCTTGAGCAGCTTGACGGCAAAGACCTCGCCGCTCGTGTTGGTCGCGCGCAGCACGTGCCCGATGTTGCCGTTGTTGCGGTGGGCCGTCTGGAGAATAAGCGTCATAAACCGACGTTTGGCGTCGTCCTCGGCGCTGGGGTCGACCGCCACGGCGGTATCGAACGTATCGAGACGGATGAGTTTGTCGCCATAGGCGCTATCGGTAGTATCCATGGCGTTCCTTTGTCTGGCATGGGTTGCCGCACGTATACGCGAGCAGTGCGGATATCGGTAAAGTACCATGATAGCCGCACTGCCCACGTATACCGCTGAGCATTGTCGTTTACGACGCAGAAGGTAGAAGACGAAAGACGGACGGCGACCGTCTTCCGATCGCCGTCCGCGCTAGTCCACAATGACAAGGAATGTCGTGTAGAGACCCAGATGGAGCCTGTCGCTGTTTTCGATTTCCACTGGGGGATAGATCTTGCCAGGCTCGCGTTGGTCGCGCGGCGGCTCAATCACAATATCGCCGTCACCCGCGCCCGATTCGAGCACTGTGCCGTTGGTCGACCCAAGGCCCTGGGCGTACCAGTGCTCACCCTCAAGCCAAATGCGAAGATGCTCGCGCGATGCGTCGGCGCCCACATCGGTGATGCTGGGCGAGGTTTTGGGCAAAGAACCAATCACGGTGCCGCGCGGATCGCGTGTGAGGGGATGGATTTGCATGCCGGCGCAGTTGTCGGCATGGGTTCTGAGCAGACCGAGGTTGGGGGCGACGGTGCGCGGCTGCTCCAGGCTGCTCATAAAGCCACGTCCGACGGTAGTTTCGGTGGTGCCAAAGTGCTCGCCCGTCTTGCTGTCGCAAAAGCGCTCGACGGTGGCCACGCCCTGAACGGGATCGGCGAGCGCCCCCGTTGCCACAAAGAGCATAAGGTAAAGCGTGCTTTTCTCGCGCACGGCATTGCCGTCAAAGTTGTCGATGCGATTGAGGGCATTTGCATATAGGCGGCTGTCCAGCTTGTAGCTGGCGAGAGCCGACATCATTTCGTTGGCGGCCGGACCGCGATAGTGCTCGGCGATTGCCCGATAGGCGGACTCGCCGCCGCCGAGCTTGCTGCAGATTGCCGAGGAAAGGTTGAGCGTGGTGACGGTAAAGTCGCTGTAGATGGAGGGCGCGCACTGGTCAGGCTTGCGATGGACGATGTAACGGGTGAGATACGAGCGGTTGGAAGAGCATTTCTCGAGCAGGGTACTGCCGAGATAAGAGTTTCCATTGATGAGCATTCGGGCGATCTCGAGATGTTTAAGACCGCCGAACGAGCGAATATCGTTATAGAGGACCGAGCAAGGCGTCTCTGCTGCCACGGATACCTCCTTTGATTGCTTCCTAGCCAATATGGCGATAGGAATTAATGGCCCCCGGTGGGCGACGTATTAAATGGCTGCGCAATATATAGCGTAACCAAAGCAACATTATAGGCCACATGTTCGAAATTGCAGGAAGACTGAGAGATTTGGTTTGGACTGGACGGAAATCCCCCTCTGTCTTGATCTATAACAATTAGGGCCGATTTTACTCGTTAACTGTTACAGATTGAGACGTTTGTGAGCCGTGTCGACCGTTTGTCTCGATCTGTAACACGTAGAGGAAGATTCGCCCTGTAGATGTTACAGATTGAGACAATCAGCCGGGCCCACCTCGTCCGCCTCGTCATCTGTGGTTTACGTGGGGGCATGCGAAGCACGGGTATACTAACCGGCGGCGAATCTGCTCCATCGCTTAGAGCTGCTGCGTCTGGACGGCGCGTGATAGGGCTGCCAAAGCGATCGCCAGCGTGCTGAGCAACGTCCTCTCTGTGCGCACCTGTTTTTGTATGTATTAGCGCACTACCAAGCACGCCCGCGCGGCCGCATGCCGTGCCCATTGCGCGTGCAGATAAGGAACAACAACATATGCGTAATTCTGTATCTGACGTCACCGACGCCGAGATTCTGGACGAGACCCGCGAGGCCATGACCCAGGCTGCCTTCGATGCCGCCGATGAGGCCAATGCCGCCCAGGCCGTCGAGTCCGCTACCGAGAGCCTGCCCGCCTTTGACGAGCTGGGCCTCTCCGACGAGATGCTTCGTGCTATCGAGAACCTGGGCTACACGGCGCCCACGCCCGTGCAGGCCGGCTCGATCCCCGTAGTGCTCGAGGGCCGTGACCTGCTTGCCGCCGCTCAGACCGGCACCGGCAAGACGGCCGCCTTTTTGCTGCCGACTATGAACAATCTGGAGCACATCGCTCCTCCCAAACCCGTGCGCGAGCGTGGCGGCCGCAACCGCCGTCGCGGTGCTAAAAAGCCCGAGGGCAACGGCCGTGGCCCCGTGATGCTCGTCATCACCCCCACGCGCGAGCTTGCCCAGCAGATCGACGAGGTCGCAAGCAAAATCGCCGACGTCACGGGCCACGTTGCCGTGACCGTCGTGGGCGGCGTGAGCTACAAGCCGCAGACCGCGGCACTCAAGTACGGTTGCGATATCCTAGTTGCCACGCCGGGTCGTCTGGTCGACCTGATCGAGCAGGGCGCCTGCCACCTGGACGAGGTCAAGGTGCTGGTGCTCGACGAGGCCGACCGCATGCTCGACATGGGCTTTTTGCCCGCCGTCCGCCGCATTGTGCGCGAGACGCCGGCCGAGCGCCAGACGCTGCTGTTCTCTGCGACGCTCGACGAGGAGGCAGTGGGCGAGATCACCGACCTGGTGAGCGACCCGGCCCGCGTGGAGATCGCGCCCGCCACGTCGACTGCCGACACCGTCGACCAGTTTGTGTTCCCGGTGTCCATCGAGGCCAAGAACAACCTGTTGCCCGAGTTTCTCAAGAAGGAGGGCCCGGAGCGCACCATCGTCTTTATGCGCACCAAGCACCGCGCCGACAGCTGCTGCCGTCGTCTGGAGCGCAAGGGCATCAAGGCCGCCGCGATTCACGGCAACCGTAGCCAGGCCCAGCGCGAGCGCGCGCTTTCTGCCTTCCGCGACGGCACCGTCGACGTGCTGGTGGCAACCGATGTTCTCGCCCGCGGCATCGACATTAGCGATGTGCGCTACGTCGTGAACTTTGACGTGCCGGCCGAGCCGACCGACTACATCCACCGCATCGGCCGCACGGGCCGTGCCGGCGAGCTGGGCTGGGCCATTACGTTTGTGACTGAGCAGGACGTCGATGAGTTCTACGAGATCGAGAAGCTCATGGACAAGACGGCCGACATTTATGACGCCGGCGACCTGCATGTGGGCCCCAATCCGCCCGCGGTTGACCCCGAGCGCGATCCTTCGGCCTTTAAGGTGAAGAAGAAGACCAAGCGCGGCAAGTCCAAGAGCAAGAAGAAGCTTGAGCAGGCACGTCGCGACGGCAAGCGCAACGGCGATGACTACGGCGATGTGGCCGGTCGTTCCAACCGCGGTCGCGACGAGCGTCGCGGCGACGGCGAGCGTGCGAGTCGTCCCAAGCGCGGCGGCAAGGCCCGCGTGCGCGAGGGCGTTCAGGCTCGCGTGGATGAGGCCGTGGAGAGCGTGGCCCGCGAGGTGGCTGCCGAGGAGCGTGCTGCTGCTGTTGAGCAGGGCCCGCGCGGCAACCGTGCCGAGCGTCGTGCCAAGCAGTTCCAGGGCGAGGCGCACCGTCGTCGTCGTGAGGACGAGGACCGCGGCGGTCGTCGCCGTGTTGAGCGCGAGGACGAGGGCCGCGGTTCGCGCGGTGGCAAGCGCGGTTCGGGTGACCGTCGTCGCGCCGGTCGCGATAGCGAGCGCGGCGGGCGCGATGAGCGCCGTGGCGGCGAAGGCCGTGGTGAGCGAGGTGCCCGTGGCGGTGAGTCCCGTGGCGGCAAGCGCTTTGAAGAGCGCGGTAGCCGCGGCGGCGAGCGTCGCGAGGGTGCTCGCAGCAATGGCGGCCGCAGCGGCGCCGGTCGTTCGAATGAGTCGCGCGATCGTCGCGACCCGCGTGCCAGCCGCGATCGTCGCGATGACTGGCGCAACTACGACGACACCCGCGAGGAGCGTCGTGGCGGCTATCGTGGCGCTCGTGGTGGCAACCAGGCCGGCTCCCGTGGCGGCCGTGCCGGCGGTCGCGATAACCGTGGCAGCTATGGCAACAGCCGTGGCGGCAAGCGCGGCGGCAGCTCCCGTCGCCCCGGTGACGGCGGCGGCAAGCGCAAGTAGCATACACATCGCACGCTAGCGTGAGACAAGCTAAGGGCCCGAGCAAACAACGCGCGGGGCCCTTTTGTTTGCCGTGTCCATCGCTAATTCAAACGTGATTTTCTCGGGAATGCATCTGGGGGATGCTGAGGACCTATTTTCTGCCATGCAGCAATGGGCCCCATGGGGTGCGCCGTGCATTTTTTGGAGTATTCTGCAGTTCGAGTTGTCTGCATATGATCCGACGTCGCCAACGGTGGCCTTCGGATATCCCTGGCGAGCGTTCTGAGTCAGATTTCGCCGTTTTCCGGAGCAGGGGCGCGTCATTCTCGCCATGTCGGGACTTAGAATGATACGGCGCCCTACAGTTTTGCCCACCCGCGGCGGTGCTGGCGTGGTTACGTTGCAGAATACTCCGTTTTTTGCACGGGCTAGGATGGGGTACCTCAGGAGAACACAGCGGTATCCCGTAAATATATACAATTTGTACCGTAATTTATACAAAACGAAGAGGCAGACAGCGTAGGGTGGGTGCATTGGGGTGCTTGGTGCATTAAAACGGGGACCCCACGTGCCGTATGCTCTGGCTGGATGTGAAAGCGGCTTGACGCGTTGCCAGGCGTAGGGGAGGGTGCCTCGATGAGCGTATTCGAAATTGTGTTTAGTCCGACGGGTGGAACGCAGAAGGTGTCAGGCCTTGTGGCCGGAGCACTGGGCAAGAATACCGTTACCGTCGATCTGACCGATAGCGGGTTGGATTTCAACGCTGTCTCGATGACTGAGGACGACGTGGCCGTAATCTCTGTGCCGGCGTATGCCGGTAGAATCCCGGCTGTGGTGGCTGACCGGTTGGGCATGGTGCGCGGCAACGGGGCTCGGGCTGTTTTGGTTTGTGTATACGGAAACCGCGCGTTTGAGGACACGCTCGTAGAGCTGGAGGACGTTGCGAAGCATGCGGGATTCCGGGTGATCGCGGCAGTTGCAGCCATTGCAGAACATTCCATTGCGCGACAGTTTGCTGCCGGTCGTCCGGATGCGCAGGATGCGGCGCAGCTCGCAGAGTTTGCGCAGCAAATTCAGCAAAAGCTGTTGGCTGAGGATACATCCGAGCCCTCTATTCCCGGCAATCGTCCTTATAAACAAGCCGGAGGTCACCGCATGGCACCCGAGGCAACAGAGGATTGCGTCTCCTGCGGTGCATGCGCCGCGGCGTGCTCCGTTTGTGCTATCGACAAGGGTGACCCCAAACGAGCAGCTGGCGAGGCGTGCATCTCCTGCATGCGCTGCATTGCCGTATGTCCGCGAGGCGCTCGTAAGCTTGATCCCAACAAACTATCCGCTGTTTCCCAGATGCTGAGCAAGGTTTGCGTCGTGCGGAAGGAATGCGAGCTCTTCATCTAGCGCAAGTGAGATTGGTGTAAACAAACCTGGCCCTTTTGCACCAAAAACGATCCGTTTTCCTCCATTCCCAAGGGATCATGCGATCCGAAGGGGACGGAGGAAAACGGATCAAAAAGGAAAAAATAGTAAGGCGCTCTTTTTCACATTGAATATTGCAATTTGGTAACGCGTTTTATCAAATATGGCATTTATCTGCGGTAATGTTCTATTTCACCGCTGAGGGTGACATTTTATACCGCCTGCCGAACCGTATGGAGACCTCACAACTTTTTAGGTCAGTGTTGTGCGTGTAGCAATTTCGCCCGGCCTTGCCTCCGGGCTGCCATGTGAGAGGGGATCTTATGGCTCGACTGCACGTAATGGAACGCAGCCACGCTCAGGCCGTCATGGACGACCTGCACGATGCGCTCGGACGTCGTCTGGCGGTGAGTTCGCTCGCCCCGTGTCCCGTTGAGTTTACGGCAGCGCTCGTCAACCTGTGCTCCACCCAGAGCTGCGGCAAGTGCACGCCCTGCCGCGTGGGCCTGAGCGTGCTGAGCGATCTGCTCGCCGATGTGCTCGAGGGCCGCGCCGACGAGTCCACGCTCAATCTGATCGAGCGCACCGCCCGCACCATCTATCTTTCGAGCGATTGCGCCATCGGTTACGAGGCCGGCGCCATGGCGCTTACGGCTATCCGCGGTTTCCGTGACGATTTTGAGCACCACATCCGCGAGCACTCCTGTGGCTTTGACCGCGAGGCCCGCGTCCCGTGCGTCTCGGGCTGCCCGGCGCACGTCGACATTCCCGGTTACATTTCGCTGGTCGAGGCCGGCCGCTATGCCGATGCCGTCAAGGTCATCCGCAAGAACAACCCGCTGCCGCTCGTTTGCGGCCTGGTGTGCGAGCATCCCTGCGAGATGCACTGCCGTCGTGGCATGGTCGATGACCCCATGAACATTCTCGCCCTCAAGCGTTTTGCCGTTGAGCACAGCGACCTCAACGATTACAAGCCCAACGTGGCTGACAACACCGGCAAGCGCATCGCCGTGATTGGCGGCGGCCCGGCCGGCCTTTCCTGCGCCTTCTACCTGGCCGTGATGGGCCATAAGGTGATCATCTTTGAGCAGCGCCACCACCTGGGCGGCATGCTGCGCTACGGCATTCCCAGCTACCGTCTGCCGCGCGAGCGCCTGCAGGCCGAGATCGACTGGATCTTGAGCGCCGGCATCGACGTGGAACTCGACCACTCCGTCAATGGCGAGGAGCTTGCCCGCCTGCGCGACGAGTTCGATGCCGTCTACCTGGCCATTGGTGCCCATAGCGATAAGAAGCTCGGCCTTCCGGGCGAAGAGGCGCCCGGCGTGGAGTCGGCCGTCAAGATGCTGCGCGCCATCGGCGACGACGAGCTGCCCGACCTGAGCGGTCAGCGCGTGTGCGTCATCGGCGGCGGCAACGTGGCCATGGACGTGGCGCGCTCTGCCGTGCGCTGCGGTGCCGAAAAGGTGAGCATCGTCTACCGCCGTCGCATCTGCGACATGACGGCCCAGGATGCCGAGATTGCCGGCGCCCAGGCCGAGGGCTGCGAGGTTCTTGAGCTCACCGCACCGCTCGCTATTGAGACGGGCGAGGAAGGTCGCGTGAGTGGCCTGCGCGTGCAGCCGCAGATTATCGGCGAGCCCCGTCGTGGGCGTCCGGCCCCGCGTGCCGCCGCCACGCCCGAGCGCGTCATTCCCTGCGAGCGCGTGTTTGTGGCCATTGGCCAGGACATCGATTCCAAGCCGTTTGAGGAGATGGGCGTTGCCTGCAAGTGGGGCTGCATCGTCACCGATTCGGATGGCGCCGTGCCTAACTTCGATGGCCTCTTTAGTGGCGGCGACTGCCAGACCGGTCCCGCCACCGTCATCCGGGCCATCAACGCCGGCCGCGTTGCTTCGGCAAATATCGACCGCTATCTGGGTTTTGACAACAAGATCAAGCTCGACGTCGAGCTGCCGACCGTGCAGTTTAAGGGCAAGCACGAGTGCGGCCGCTGCGAGCTGGGCGAGCGCGAGGCCGGCGAGCGCATCCACGATTGGAATCTGGTCGAGCAGGGCCTTACCGAGGAGGAGGCACGCCAGGAGGCAAGCCGCTGCCTGCGTTGCGACCACTTTGGCTTTGGCGCGTTCCGCGGAGGGAGGAACCTGGAATGGTAGAGCCCAACAACCCCACTGTCAGCGACAACACCGAAAGCGGAGCACTCAACATGGTCAAGCTCACTATCGATAATTGCGAGGTCGTGGTGCCCGAGCACACCACGATCCTGGACGCGGCCAAGTCCGTCGGTATCCAGATTCCCACCCTGTGCTACCTGCGCGATCTAAACGAGATCGGCGGCTGCCGCGTGTGCGTGGTCGAGGTTGAGGGCTGCGACCAGCTGGTTGCCGCCTGCAACAACTACGTGCTCGACGGCATGGTGGTCCACACCAACAGCCCCAAGGCCCGCGAGGCGCGTCGCACCAACGTGCAGCTGCTACTGTCCCAACACGACTCGCGCTGTACGAGCTGCGTGCGCAGTGGTAACTGCAACCTGCAGACCATCGCCAACGACCTGGGCATCTTCTATCTGCCGTACGAGCAGCACCTGGCGCGCGAGGGCTGGGACTTCGATTTCCCCATCATCCGCGATAACGACAAGTGCATTAAATGCATGCGCTGCATCAAGGTGTGCGAGAGCGTGCAGGGCTTAGGGATTTGGGACCTGACCAACCGCGCCACGCATACCGCCGTGGGCACCCGCGGGCGTGCGCCGATCGGCAAGACCGATTGCGTCGCGTGTGGTCAGTGCATCACGCATTGTCCGACGGGCGCCCTGCGCGAGCGTGACGATACCGAGACCGTGTTCGACGCCATCGCCGATCCCGACAAGATCGTGCTGGCGCAGATTGCGCCGGCCGTGCGTAGCGCCTGGGGCGAGGAGCTCGGCATTCCGCGCGATGAGGCCACCGTCGAGCGCCTGGCCTGTGCGCTGCGCCGCGTGGGCTTTGAGTACGTGTTCGACACCGATTTCTCGGCCGACCTCACCATTATGGAGGAGGGCTCCGAGCTGCTCGAGCGCCTGGGCGCCGCCGCTAAGGGTGAGGGCGACAGCCGCGGCTGGCCCATGTTTACGAGCTGCTGCCCGGGCTGGGTGCGCTTTGTGAAGGCACGTTACCCCGAGTTTGTCGACAGCCTGTCCACGTCAAAGTCGCCGCAGCAGATGTTCGGCGCTATCGCCAAGACCTACTACGCCAAGGTGCTGGGCGTGGAGCCCGAGCGTCTGTTCGTGGTGTCCGTTATGCCATGCACGGCCAAGAAGGCCGAGTGTGCGCTGCCGAGCATGATGGGCGAGGGCGGCGCGCCCGACGTGGACGTTGCGCTGACGGTGCGCGAGATGGTGCGCATGATCCGCGCGAGCCACGTGAGCGTTGACACGCTGGTCGAGGAGCCGCTCGATACGCCGTTGGGCTTTGGCACGGGCGCGGGTGTGATCTTTGGCGCCACGGGCGGCGTGATGGAGGCCGCCGTGCGCTCGGCATATTACCTGGTGACGGGCAAGAACCCGGATGCCGACTTCTTCACTGACGTGCGCGGACTCGAGGGCTGGAAGGAGGCCGTGGCCGATATCGACGGTACCAAGGTGCGCGTCGCCGTGGCGCACGGGCTGGGCAACGCCGCCCGTCTGCTCGACGCGATTCGCGACGGCCGTGTGAGATATGACTTTGTTGAGGTCATGGCGTGCCCGGGCGGCTGCGTCGGTGGCGGCGGTCAGCCCATCCACGACGGCTGCGAGCTGGCGGCTGAGCGTGGCCAGGTGCTGTGGAGCCTGGATGCGAAGGCGGACATTCGTTTCTCGCACGAGAATCCCGATGTCCAGGCGTGCTACCGCGAGTTTTTGGGCGCGCCGCTCTCGCCGCTGGCCGAGGAGTTGCTGCATACCGACCATCATGCCTGGTCGATGCCTAACGAGGGGACGTGCTAGCGATGCGCGCGTTTGATTTTGAGATGTCGCGCCGGGGGTTTGCCTCGGCGCTCGCCGCGGGCGCCCTGTCGCTTGCGCTCGCGGGCTGTGGCGGCGGGGCTGCCGGTGCCGGGTCTGCCGCGGGCTCGGCTGCCGGTGGTGCGGCGACCGCCGCGGAGCCCGTCGAGGTGCACGTCGCCTCGCTCAAGGGGCCGACCTCGATTGGCCTGGTGCAGTTTATGGACCAGGCTGCCGATGGCGAGACGGACAATAAGTTCGACTTTGCGATCAACACTGCCGCCGACGAGATTGTGCCCAAGGTCATTCAGGGCGATATCGATATCGCCCTGGTGCCCGCCAACGTGGCGAGCGTGCTCTACAACAAGACCGAGGGCGCGGTGCAGGTCATCGACATCAACACGCTGGGCGTGCTGAACGTTGTGACGGGCGACGCGAATGTGGCCTCGTTTGGCGATCTGGCGGGCCATACCGTCTATATGACGGGCAAGGGCACCACGCCGGAGTACGTCATGAACTACCTGTTGGAGCGCGCGGGCCTGACCGGCCAGGTGGCGCTTGAGTTTAAGAGCGAGCCCACCGAGGTGCTGTCGGCCCTGCTTGCCGATCCTTCTGCCGTGGGCGTGCTGCCGGAGCCGTTCAAGACCGCTACCATTGCAAAGAGCGAAGGCAAGCTGTCGGCTCCGGTAAGTCTGACCGATGTGTGGGATGAGCTGGCAGGTGACACGGGTTCGCGCCTGCTGACGGGCGTGACCGTGGTGCGCCGCGCGTTTGCCGAGGAACATCCCGAGGCTGTGGCGGAGTTCTTGAGCTGCCATGCGGCGAGCGTTAAGGCCGTCAATGCGGCGCCGGCAGACTGGGCGCAGGCCGTGGTCGATGCCGGCATCGTGGACAACGCCAAGATCGCCGAGAAGGCGATTCCCGGGTGCATGCTCGTGTGCCAGACGGGCAAGGATATGAAGGCGGCACTTAGTGGGTATCTGCAGGTGCTGGCCGATGCGGACGCGAGCGCCGTGGGTGGTAAACTTCCGGCTGACGATTTCTACTACATGGAGTAGCCCGTGCGTGCGTTTGCTCGACAAATGACAGAGCGTATGAAGGCGGTGACGGCAGCAGGTGCCGTCGCCGCCTTTTGGCTTGCCGTGTGGATGCTGGTAGCGGGTCTTGTGGCGCAGCCACTGATCTTGCCGGGGCCGGGTGCTGTTGTGGTGGCGCTGCTGCGCCTGGTGTGCGATGGCGGTACCTGGGCGATTTTGGCGGGCTCGGGCGCGCGGATATTGGGCGGGCTGGCGCTTGCCGCGGTGTGTGGTGGCGTGCTGGCCGGGATTTCGTCACGTTCGCGTGCGTTTGCCCGCCTGGTGGCTCCGGCACTTTCGTTTGTTAAGGCGACGCCGGTTGCCTGCGTGGTGGTCCTGCTGCTCATTTGGCTGGGATCGGCGCGCGTGAGCATCGCGGCGGTCTTTTTGATGGCGCTGCCGGGCGTGTATTTTTCGCTGGCCGAGGGGCTGGCTCAGGTGAATAAACCGCTGGAGCAGATGTTCCGTCTGCATGGCGTGCGCGGCTGGCGCCTGTTTTGCGCCCACACCTGGCGCGAAGTCCTGCCGTTTGCGCTTTCGTGCGCCCGGGCCGTGATCGGCATGAGCTGGAAGGCCGGCGTGGCGGCGGAGCTGATTGGCATGGCGGTGGGCACCGTGGGCGAGCGCATCTATCAGGCAAAGCTTTTGATTGAGACGGCTGATCTGCTAGCGTGGACCGTGCTGGTCGTTGCCGCCTCGTGGACATGTGAGCGCGTGCTGGTGTGGCTGCTGCGGGTTTCGGGACCCGCGGCGTGGCGCGTGGCGGTGCGGGCGCATGGGCATGGACTGCGCGGGCGTGTGGGGGCTGCGAGCGATGGCGCTGCAGCGGAGCTTGCACTTGCCGTGGGCGATCGCGCGCCGTGGGCTCCGGCACTGGACGGTCTGGCGCTCAACGTGCCCGCGGGCGGGCGTATCTGTGTGATGGGTGCTTCGGGTGCGGGCAAGTCGACGCTGCTTGCGCTAGCGGCGGGGGAGTGCGCGCCGTGCTCGATGGTGTTTCAGGATGCACGCTTGGTCGAATCCGCCTCGGCGCTGGATAACGTGTTGGTGTGCGCCGATGCGCGCGTGGATGCTTCGAGCGCCGCGGCATTGCTGCGCCTGCTGGTGCCAGGGATCGACGTGCATGCTCGCGTGGCCGAGCTTTCGGGCGGGCAGCGCCGTCGCGTCGAGATCGCTCGAGTCCTGCTGTGCCCGGGCGGCGCCGTTATTCTGGACGAGCCCTTTACCGGTCTAGATACCGCCGCACGCGACGCATGCGCCGAGGTCGTGCTCGACCTGCTCGACGGCCGCATGCTCCTGCTCGCCACGCACGATGTCGCCGACGCTCAGGCCCTCGATATCTCGGACATCATCACGCTCTAAATACTAACTCAGCTACAAAATGATTCGTTTTCCTCCGTTCCCATGGGGTCGGGTGTGGTATTCTATCTGCGGGGTAATACTTAGGATTACCAAGTAATACCAACGCCGCAGAAACAAACTCCGGATGCGGGCCAATCGGGTTGCCTTCACAGCCCGTCGCCCAGCCGCGTGGCCCGCATCTATCCGCACTACCGTCGTTTCAAAAAGGAAGCGCCATGGCAGAACACATGACCCCCGTAGTCGCGAAGGTCTTGCCCGAGGAGAAGGCAGCCTTCGCGGCGGCAACTCAGCTCGTGGGCACCACGCCGTCCAACGCCATCCGCATGTTTATCGCCGCGTTCAATCGCTGCGGCACCTTTCCGTTTGACATCTCGCCCAACGGGGCCTTTGGCAAAGAGTGTCCTCAACAGCTAGTCGTTGAAGAACGTCCCCAATGACTAGTCGTCGGGAGGAGGTCGGCATGCTCAATGCGATGATTTGGGCGCTTGCCTGTTTTGGCGTCGTCGCTGCCGATATTGCCCTGAGCGTGGTTTTGTTTTCCGCTCTGGGCGTCGCGTCAGTGTTCATGGGTTTTTCGATCGATGACCTCGACATTCAATTGCTTCAGGCTGCCGCGCAGATGGCGTCGTTTTTGATGGCGCTGCTGTGGTGGCGTTATCTGTGGCCGCGTTCGTTTATGGCACGCCGGCAAAGCGAGCACCCGCTCGGCGGGGGAGCGCGTGGGGCGTGGAAACGCATCGCCTGCGTTATCGTGATTGGTCTTGCCCTGCAGGTGGTCGTTGGTTACGTGACCGACGCCGCGCTGTCGCTGTTGCCCGAGGCCGCGGCCGACTACAGCGAGCTTGTCGAGGAAACAGGCATGGGCGACACCAGCTATCTCGCCGTCCTGACTACGGTGCTCGGCGCCCCATTTTGTGAAGAGCTGCTGGTGCGCGGCATTATTTTTGAGTTTTCGCTCCGAGCGTTTAATCCGCAGTGCCGCCCACTTTGGAAGCGCCGGCGTCGTGCGAGCGCGCAGGACGGCGCCATGGTGCCCTGGGCGGCCCCAAGTACGTGGGGTATTGCCGCGGCGATTGTGCTGCAGGCGGCAATCTTCGGTTTTATGCACATGAATTGGGTGCAGGGTTGCTACGCGGGTGCCGCCGGCCTCATCTTTGGTTGGGTGCTCGTGACGACCGGAAAGCTCCGCTACACGATCCTGCTGCACTTTGCCTTTAATGCCGGGTCGTATCTCATAGGGCTGCTGTGGTTTGTGAACACGCCGTTCGACGTGGCAATTACGGTCGCGATCGCCGGCGTGATCCTGGTGGAGGCAATGCGCTCGCTGCGCCAAGCGTGCCAGCAGAGCGCTGTGAGCACATCTACCGCATTCCCGCACTAATTGCGGCGTCCGCCTCCGTTGGCACCCTGACGCCCCTGAGCTGCACGGTTGCGCCCGGCAGTGTTCTGCGCGCGCGACATGCCGCTGTGCCCCTTGCTGCCCTTAGGCCCCTTGCCAGCGGCGCCACCGTGGGCCTTGCCGCCCTTCTTGGCTGCGCCATGCCCACCGCCAGCAGACGTCTCGCCCGGGCGCGGCGGCACGGGACGGATCAGGCAATGCTTGGTGTAGCCGATCAGGTCGCGACGGCCAGCCTTTTCCAGCGCCTCGCGTACCAGCTTGTAGTTCTCGGGCTTGCGATACTGGATGAGCGCGCGCTGCATGGCCTTCTCGTGCGGGTCGCGCGCCACATAGATCGGTTTCATGGTGCGCGGGTCCACGCCGGTGTAGTACATGCACGTCGACATGGTGGACGGTGTGGGGTAGAAGTCCTGCACCTGCTCGGGCATGTAACCCATGTCGCGCACGGCTTCGGCAAGGTCCACGGCTTCCTTCATCGTTGAGCCGGGGTGGCTCGAGATCAGATACGGCACCACGTACTGCTTGAGTCCGTATTCGCGATTCAAGCGTTCAAATTTACGGCAGAATGCGTCGTAGACAGCTCGGCTCGGCTTGCCCATCACGGACAGTACCGCGTCGCTCACGTGCTCGGGCGCTACGCGCAGCTGGCCCGAGACATGGTGTTCCAGCAGCTCGCGCAAAAACTCGTCCGAGGCATCGGCCATGGTGTAGTCAAAGCGGATGCCGCTGCGGACGAAGACCTTCTTGACGCCCGGCAGCTGGCGCAGGTCGCGCAGCAGCTGCGTGTAGCCGGTCTCGTCGACCACCATGTTCTTGCACACGCTCGGCCACAGGCAGCGCTTGTTCTTGCACACGCCGTGCTTGAGCTGCTTGTCGCAGGCGGGGCGGCTAAAGTTGGCCGTCGGTCCGCCCACGTCGTTGATATAGCCCTTAAACTCGGGATCGCGCGTGAGCAGCTCGGCCTCGCGCATGATCGAGTCGTGGCTGCGCATCTGCAACACGCGGCCCTGGTGGAAGGTGAGGGCGCAAAACGAGCACTCACCAAAACAGCCGCGGTTGGAGCTTATGGAAAACTTGATCTCAGCAAAGGCCGGCACGCCGCCCGCCGCGTCGTAATCGGGATGCCAGTCGCGTGCGTAGGGGAGTTCGGCCACCTCGTCCATCTCATCGGTAGTGAGCGTCGCCGACGGCGGGTTTTGCACCACATAGACGCTGTTGGGGTAGGGCTCTACCAGGCGATGCCCGGTGATGGGGTCCATATTCTGTTGCTGCACGTTAAAGCTGCGCGCGTAGTTGAGCTTGTCGGCGGTAAGGTCGTCCCAGCTGGGCAGCAGATCGTAGTCGTAGACCTCGTCGAGCGAGCCTGTGCGGTAGACGGTGCCGTTGATATAGGTGATCTGATCGACGGGCAGTCCCGCGTCGAGCGCGTCGGCGATCTCGACGATCGCGTGCTCGCCCATGCCGTAGATGAGGATGTCGGCGCCCGAGTCGAGCAGTACCGAGCGCTTGAGCTTGTCCTGCCAGTAGTCGTAGTGGGCCAGGCGGCGCAGGCTCGCCTCGATGCCGCCGATGATGATGGGGGCGTCCTTGAACGTCTGGTGGATGAGGTTGCCGTAGACCGTGACAGCTCGGTTGGGACGGTGCCCCTCCTCGCCACCGGGAGTGTAGGCGTCGGTGTGGCGGCGGTGCTTGGTCACCGAATAGTGGTTGACCATGGAGTCCATGTTGCCGGCACTGACGAGAAAGCCCAGGCGCGGCTCGCCGAGCACGGTGATGCTGGCGGGGTCGGTCCAATCGGGCTGGCAGATGATGCCCACCTTGTAGCCGTGTGCGTCGAGTACGCGGCTGACGATGGCCATACCAAAGCTGGGATGGTCCACGTAGGCGTCGCCGCAGATGTAGACAAAGTCGCACTGGTCCCAGCCGCGCGCATCCATGTCGGCGCGGCTGACGGGGAGGAACTTATCGCGGCCCGGTCGCCAGGGGCGGGCGGGCGTCGCTTGGGAATGCTTGGTGCGGGCGACCGTGGCCTGCGCCTTACCGCCACGCTTTTGCTGCTGGCCCTGTTTGCCCTGTTGACTGCGCTGGTTGTTCTGAGCGTGCTGAGGCTTTTTTGCCACGATCCCTCCCGGTGTTTGTATGCTGCACGTAATTGTAACCAGTCTTTTTGGGACGGGGCTAAAAAGACTGGTGGAGTACATGAGCTGGCGGATTGGCGCGTCGATGCGGGTGGCGTTTGTTTCCAGACTGTGTATCCCTGTGTCGAAGGGGTCGTCTCGCGCGCACGCCATGTTGTCAATGGGTTACAGTATGAACGGCGGCTATGTTTCCGCCAACGCACGAGAGAGTCGTCAACAAGGAGGATGCACGACGATGCAGCGTGCCAAACAGATATCGGAGTCTATTGAGCTGGGCATCATCTTGGCGCTCGCCGGTGGCTTTATGGACGTGTATTCGTACATTGGGCGCGACCATGTTTTCGCCAACGCGCAGACAGGCAACATCCTGCTCGTGGGCGTGAGCATCTCGGAGGGCAACTGGGCACTTGCGGAGCGCTACTTCTTCCCTGTGGTGTCGTTTGCCGTGGGTATTATGCTTGCCGATCTGGTACACGAGCGGTTTGGCAGCGTGATTCACTGGCGTCAGGTGACGGTGTTCTTTGAAGTCGTCATCTTGCTGGGCGTGAGCTTTATCCCGGGCGGCAATTTCAACCTGCTCGCCAACTGCCTCACCTCGTTTGCCTGCGGCATGCAGGTCGAGAGCTTCCGCAAGATCCACGGTCACGGCATCGCTACGACCATGTGCATCGGCAACTTGCGCAACGCGCTGCAAAACGTGGACGATTACATCATCACCCACAGGCGCGGCTTTTTGGAAAACGGCCTGCTGTACTTTGGCGTGATCTTTACCTTTGTGTTTGGCGCCGTGTTGGGCAACTGGTGTATTGAGCGCATGGGCCTGCACGCCATCGTCGTGGCGAGCTTGCTGCTGTTTGTTGCGTTTGCCATCATGTTCATCGACCGTGAGCGCGACTTGCGCTTACGCTGGAAGGTTGCGGCCGAGGCTTGGAAAGAGGGCTGCCGAAAGTAACCGAATGCGGCAAAGGGGCTGCCCCTTTGCCGCAATCTTTTTCATCATCTGTTGAAACGCTTTAACAATTTTGACGTTCTCACGTGTTTTTTGTTTCAAAAGCGTTAGGATGGGACTCGTAGCGTGGGGCGTAATGGGTGCCCCGCACACGATTGGAGGCTATCAATGGCTAATCGTTTCGTTCTCAATACCATCTCTTATCATGGTTCCGGCGCCATCAAGGAGATTCCCGGCGAGCTCCAGCGTCGCGGCTACAAGAAGATCTTCGTCTGCTCCGACCCCGATCTGGTCAAGTTTGGCGTTACCGCTAAGGTGACCGACGAGCTCGACGCCGCCGGCATCGCTTGGAGCCTCTACTCCGAGATCAAGCCCAACCCCACGATCCAGAACGTCAAGGACGGCGTCGAGGCCTTCAAGGCCGCCGAGGCTGACGCTATCGTGACCATCGGTGGCGGCTCCTCCATGGACACCGCCAAGGCCATCGGCATTATCATCAACAACCCCGAGTTCGCCGACGTCCGCAGCCTCGAGGGCGTTGCTCCGACTAAGAACCACGCCGTGTTCACCATCGCCGTGCCGACGACCGCCGGTACCGCTGCCGAGGTGACCATCAACTACGTCATCACCGACCCCGAGAAGGTCCGCAAGTTCGTGTGCGTCGACACCAACGATGCCCCCGAGGTCGCCGTCGTCGACCCCGACATGATGGCCTCCATGCCCGCCGGTCTGACCGCCTCCACCGGCATGGACGCTCTGACCCACGCCATCGAGGGCTACACCACCAAGGGCGCTTGGGAGCTCTCCGACATGTTCCACTTTGAGGCTATCAAGCTGATCAGCGAGAACCTGCGCGACTCCGTTGCCGAGGCCAAGTCCGGTCAGCCCGGCTCCGGCCGCGAGGGCATGGCTCTTGGCCAGTATGTCGCCGGCATGGGCTTCTCCAACGTTGGCCTGGGCATCGACCACGCCATGGCTCACACCCTGTCCGCTCACTACGACACCCCGCACGGCGTCGCTTGCGCCATGCTGCTGCCGATTGCCATGGAGTTCAACAAGCCGGTTTGCGCCGAGCGCCTGGCCAAGGTCGCCGTCGCCATGGGCGTTGACACCACGGGCATGAGCACCGACGAGGCCGCCGATGCTGCTATCGCCGCCGTCAAGCAGCTTTCCGCCGACGTGAACATCCCGCACGTCTGCGAGGCCATGAAGGCTGACGAGATTGAGGTCCTGGCCAAGGACGCCATGGCCGATGCCTGCTTCCCGGGTAACCCGCGCGAGGCAACGCTCGACGACGTCATCGAGCTCTTCAAGAAGATCTGCCCGGCTGCCTAGCCCAGTTTGGTGGTCCTTCGCCCGTAGGTGTATGGTCTTTTGACGTGCCGCTGGCCCCGCCGTGCTACGCACGGCGGGGCTTTTTGTGCTGCGTCGATGCCCTGAGATGGACAAAACCAAGGCGTACTGCCCGCTGCGGATAGGTGGTGCACTTCCCTGCGTGCATTTTTGGGAGTATTCAACAAGCTCTTAAAAATGCATAACGTTGTGAATGGGCGGTAGTGATCCGCAGGCGCCCATCGACAGCCATTGTGGGCGGGCTATCGATGAGTGGAGGGGGTTGTTACTGAGTTTCTGCTTTGCGACGACCTGCAACACTGCTGTAACCGCGTCGTTTTGTCGTTCGTGATGGGGCCGTTGGGGCCCACGGTGCTGAATACTCCGTTTTTTGCACGGTCCAAGGTGGGGCACCCTGAGACGAAGCAAAAAGATGCCTCATTTCTATGCAAATACCAATAGGATTTATGCAAGATTGAGATTGTAAACCGTGCACGTGCACAAAACCGGTGCGGGGACGTCTGGAGGCGGCTCGGCTCCTGGGGCATTGCACGTGCAGAACGGTTAAAATCGGGACTCGGTCTTAGTTTTACTTGGAAGGATGCATATGACTTCTAATATTGATGCTTCTCTAGAGGAGACGCTCTCCTATATCGCAGGACAGCTTAAGACGCTGACTTCTATTGCCTCCCCTACCGGCTATACCCGTGCGGCGACTGATTATCTGATGGAGACCCTGCGCGATATGGGGTTTGGGCCTGAGCGTTCTAATAAGGGTAACGTGCTCGTTGAGCTTGGCGGCGAGGGCGAGCCGCTCGTACTGGCGAGCCATGTCGATACCCTAGGCGCCATGGTGCGTTCCATTAAGGACAATGGCCGCCTGCGCCCCACGACGCTCGGTGGGCATCAGTGGTCTACGGCCGATGGCGAGAACTGCACCGTCTACACGCGCGACGGCAATGTCTACACGGGCGTGGTTCTTAACACCGAGCCTTCGGCGCACGTGGCCGACGAGCCGGTCAAGACCATCGAGAAGAACATGGAGATCTTGCTCGACGAGAACGTCGACAGCAAGGACGATGTGCTCGAGCTGGGTATTCAGACCGGCGACATCATCGCTATGGATCCTCGCACGACGGTGACGGAGAGCGGCTACATTAAGAGCCGCTTCCTGGATGACAAGCTATCGGCCGCCATTTTGTTGGGCTTGGCGCGTGCCGTCGCCGCTGGCGAGGTGACGCTTTCGCGTAAGGTTTCGCTGCTCTTTACCGTGTACGAGGAGGTGGGCCACGGCGGCGCCTTCGTGCCGGCCGACACGCGCGAGATGATCAGCGTTGACATGGGCTGCGTGGGCGACGACCTAGGCTGCACCGAGCACATGGTGTCGATCTGCGCCAAGGATTCGGGCGGTCCGTACAACTACGACCTGGTGACGGCGCTGTCCAATATCGCGCGCGAGCTTGAGCTCGATTACGCTATCGACGTGTATCCGCATTACGGTTCGGACGTCGAAGCCACGCTCTCTGCCGGCTACGACATTCGCCATGGTCTGATCGGCCCCGGCGTGTATGCGAGCCACAACTACGAGCGTAGCCACATGGACGGCGTGCGCAACACCTTCGAGCTCGTCCGCGCCTACGTACAGCGCTAGCGATGCAGCGGCCTCGGCTGATACGGCAGTACCGACCGAGGCCGTCCTCTCTAAGTTGCGGTGAAATAGGGACTGTTTGGCGGTTTTAAACGCTTAAACAGCCCCTATTTCACCGCAATTTATGAAGGGGATGGGGCTACTTGATGGCTGCCGTAACGGTGCCGCCGCCGAGGACGATGTCGCCGCGGTAGACTACAACGGCTTGGCCGGGGGCGATGGCTCG
>CABUQG010000002.1 GCA_902493535.1 uncultured Collinsella sp.
CGGGATTGGTCAATCTCGGCCGACTATATTTGGCTAAATTATTCCGGCGCTAACATTGCCTTGCCCCAACAGAATCACTAACCCCGTTAGTAGCATAAAGGGCACGATAAGATACATCATAGTTCGTTTGGATGCGATGCAAAAGAATGCAACCGCGATAAACGCAATGATGTGTTTTGGTTTTTCTAGCCAAGATCCTCGCGTGCGGATAATTTCTACCATATACAAGCACGTCAAAGCAAATGACCAACCGTTGATTGCATCCTTGCTCATCGTATTGAGCGGCGCGTAGATAACGCGTGCGAACATATAAAAAATGAGGCTGCCTATTACAAGCCAGCGAGGAGTGCCGTGTTTTCTTAGGTAGAGCAAGATGTAGGTAAAGGTGGCGGCTGTAACGAGGGCTTGGGCTAAAAGGAAAATGTATAGACCGAACCACTGGTCGCCTAGCACGATTCCCAATCTAATGAAGGAACCAAATATGAGCGTGTCAAAGACAGGATGTTGAGTCCAGTATGGCGCGTATTCAAAGTACTGGAATAATTGCGCCAATGTGTCGTCTCGCATGGCTCCTGGATAATGAAGGGTTATCCAAAGGGTCCAGCTCAGCATCATGCCAACTGTGCATAAAGCCCCAAATTGAAATGTGTTTGTCTTCCAAATGCTTCCCGCTTGTTTATTGTCCCATGCATTGAATAGCAACCATAAGCCTATATATCCAATTAGGGCCCATATAACAAACCACGCCGCTGTAGTGAGGTACAAGGACAGGGGCTGCCCTTTCATTGTATAAATGTTTGCGTATTTGTATCCGACTGTGCTTAAGGCAGAGATGATCATTGCCGTCAATAATGCGGCGCCGTTGAACTCCTTAAGCGGTCTGATCGCGCTATTTACGATATTCTGCACGCTCATATTCCTCATAGACTTTAAGCTCCCACTGCTTGCGTTCGACCTTGGCTACTGAGTCCAGTACAAAACCAGTGGCGAGCGAGAGACCGCATAGAAACATAAAGGCTACAGCAAGGATGGCGGTAGGGAAGCGCGGTACCAAGCCGGTCTGTGCGTATTCAACAATGACGGGAATGCCCAGTATTAGCCCAATGATTGCGAAGATCGCCGCTGTGAGTCCAAAAAACTTAAGCGGCCTGTAGTCCTTAAAGAGCGTGCCGATCATGCTGGTGACCTTGATGCCGTCACTGACCGTGTTGAGCTTCGACACGGATCCTTCGGGGCGGTCACGGTAGACGATGGGCACGTCTTTGATGCGCCAGCGGTGGTCGACGGCGTGGATGGAAAGTTCGGTTTCGATTTGGAAGCCCTCGGAAAGCACGGGGAACGTTTTGACAAAAGGCCTGCTCATAGCTCGATAGCCCGTCATGACATCATCAAAGCTGTACCCATAGATCCACTTGATCATGGCGCGCACCAGGTTGTTGCCAAAACCGTGGAAGGCGCGCTTGTTCTCCTCGGCGTACGTGCCGTTTGAGAGACGGTCGCCTACCGTCATGTCTGCTTCGCCATTGAGGACGGGGGAGCAAAGTGCCGCTGCCGACTCTGCGGGGTAGGTATCGTCGCCGTCGACCATCAAGTAGCAGTCTGCCTCGATGTCGCGGAACATCTGGCGGCAGACATTGCCCTTGCCTTGACGGCCCTCATAGCGCACGATTGCCCCGGCATCGCGGGCAATTCGAGCCGTTCCGTCTGTGGAGTTGTTGTCGTAGACATAGATAGCTGCTCCAGGGAGTTCGCGCTTAAAGTCCTCGACGACCTTTTTGATTGTGACTGCCTCGTTGTAACAGGGGATAAGCACGGCGACGTTGCGGTAATCCATGGTGCTCCTCGGTTGGGTTCAAAACTACAATAGTATAGAGTGCCGGGGCGGCCGAGTTTGTGGGTTCCTTTTATCGTCAGCGTATCGCCGCATTTTCCATGTGCGCGGGGGCTATACTTTCGAGTTGCTAACGAAACGATGTAAGGAGTTGCGTTCGTGACAGAGCAGACTCAGGTTGCGCCCAAGGCCTCGATGCCTCCATCGCACGCCAAAAATGATTTCCAAAAAGATAAGTTCATTCTTGAGCAGCTGGTAACCAAGGATTTCAAACTTAAGTATCGCCGCAGCGTTCTCGGTATCGCATGGTCGGTGCTTAATCCGTTGCTGATGATGGTTGTCATGGCCATCGTCTTTTCGACCATCTTTGCACAAGGTCGCAACGGTTCCATCACTCCCGATATGTACCCGTTGTACCTCATCGTCGGTAACGTCACCTTTTCTGTGATGTCCGACTCTACGACGCAGGCCATGTCTTCTATCTTGGGTGCTTCTTCGCTGCTTAAAAAGGTTAAGGTTCACCGCTGGGTGTTCCCGGTTCAGAAAGTCCTGTTCTCCCTTGTGAACTTTGCACTTTCGCTGGTCGCCGTTGCCCTTGTTATGATTTGGTTTCGCGTCGTTCCCAGCTGGCATTTGATTCTTTTGCCGGTCTGCTTGTTCTTTCTTATGCTGTTCTGTATGGGTCTTGGCCTTATGCTTTCGGCGCTATCTGTGTTCTTCCGCGATGTCATGCATCTTTGGAGCGTCGTTATCACCGCTTGGACGTACTTTACTCCCATTTTCTGGACCACGGATTTTATTGCGCAGATGCCGCATATTCTTCGCGTGATTATGTACGCCAACCCTATGTATAACTATCTTACGTTTATGCGCGACATCTTTCTATTTCAGCAAAGTCCGACCCCTCTGGTATTTGGTCTTTGCGTTGCCTGGGCTTTGATTTCGCTTGCCATTGGCTATACGATTTTCCACAAGACTGAGCATCAATTCATCTTGTATATCTAAGGAGCTTGCATGTCTGAAACTAATACCGCTGCTCCTGTCGATTACAGCAAGCAGCCCATGGCCGTCGAGGTCAAAGATGTAACGATGATCTTCAATATGGCCTCTGAGTCTCTGGGTAGCCTCAAGGAGTACTTCATTTCCTTGGCGCGCCATAAGCTCTTTTTTGAGGAGTTTCGTGCGCTTAAGAACATCTCGTTTGACGTTCATCGCGGCGAGGTTGTTGGTCTGGTTGGCACCAATGGTTCTGGCAAGTCTACGATGCTCAAAATCATCGCCGGTGTCCTTGAGCCCTCTGAGGGCGAGGTTAAGGTTCATGGCAATATTGCGCCGTTGATTGAGCTTGGCGCCGGTTTTGATCCTGAGCTTTCCGCTCGCGAGAACATCTACCTCAACGGCGCTCTCCTTGGTTATACCAAGGAGTTTATTGATGCAAACTTCGATGGCATCATTGAGTTCGCTGAGCTCAAAGACTTCGTTGACATGCCGCTGAAGAACTTCTCTTCGGGTATGGTTGCGCGTATTGCCTTTGCTATTGCCACGATTACCGAGCCCGATATTCTCATCGTCGACGAGACGCTTTCTGTTGGCGATGTCTTTTTCCAGCAGAAGTGCGAGCGCCGCATTCAGCACTTTATCGAGAGTGGCGACGTCACGGTCTTGTTCGTTTCCCACTCCATGGAGCAGGTTGAGCGTATTTGCCAGCGTGCTGTTTGGATCGAGAAGGGCGACCTGCGTATGGATGGCCCCGTGGATGAGGTCTGCAAGGCATACCACGACCAGTTCAAGTAGGTTATAATTTATTAGCCGCGTGAACTTGTACCCGCTTGGACGTGCGGCCTTATGCTCCATTAGCTCAGTTGGATAGAGCAGGGGACTTCTAATCCCAAGGTCGACGGTTCGAATCCGCCATGGAGCACCAATAGAGTTTTGAAGACCCGGTTATTGTGCCGGGTCTTTGCTTTTTGGGTCGCGTGCGCGTGCAGCGCTCCCTCAACAATAAGTCCGATGCAGCGATGCTGCATCGGACTTTCTACATCCCTGAATGGCTATCAGTCTTTGGCTGTTGGGCTCTTACGCCTCCGTGGGCTCCACGCCAAGCTCGTTGCGGACGAGCTCGAAGGCCGCGGCGATGGCCTTGTCCATGTCGTAGTACTTGTAGCCGCCCAGGCGACCGGCAAAGATCACGTCGCCCTCCTGCGCCGCCAGCTCCTCGTACTGCTTGTACAGGGCCTCGTTCTTGGCGTCGTTGATGGGGTAGTAGGGCTCGTCGCCGGGCTTCCAGTCGGCCGGGTACTCGCGCGTGATGACGGTTTTGTCCTGCGTGCCGAACTCAAAGTGTTTGTGCTCGATGATGCGGGTGTAGGGGATCTCGCGCTCGGTGTAGTTGACCACGGCCACGCCCTGGTGGTCCTGCTCGTCGAGCGTCTCGGTCTCAAAGCGCAGGCTGCGGTACTCGAGCGTGCCCAGTTTAAAGTCGTAGAACGCGTCGATGGGGCCGCAGTAGATCGTCCTGGCGGCGATATCGGGCTCGGAGGCGGCCAGCTCCTTGTACTCCACGCCGCAGCGCACCTCGACGCCCTCGAGCATGTTGGCGACCATCTTGGTGTAGCCGCCCATGGGGATGCCCTGGTAGCGGTCGTTGAAGTAGTTGTTGTCGTAGGTGAAGCGGCAGGGGAGGCGCTTGATGATGCTGGCGGGCAGGTCCTTGCAGTCGCGGCCCCACTGCTTCTCGGTGTAACCCTTCACGAGCGTCTCGAAGATGTCACGGCCGACGAGTGACAGCGCCTGCTCCTCGAGGTTCTGCGGCTCGCCGATGTTCTCGGCGGCCACCTGCTCGGCGATCTTGGCCTTGGCGTCGGCCGGCGTGACGACGCCCGGCCACATCTTGGCGAAGGTGTTCATGTTGAAGGGCATGTTGTACATGTTGCCGTGGAAGTTGGCGACCGGCGAGTTGACGTAGTTGTTGAACTCGGCGAAGCGGTTTACGTAGTCCCAGACGTCCTTCATGGAGGTGTGGAAGATATGCGCACCGTAGCGGTGGACCTGGATGCCCTCGACGTCCTCGGTGTAGACGTTGCCGGCGATGTGATCGCGGCGATCGATGACTAGGACCGACTTGCCGGCGCGCTTGGCGGCATTGGCAAAGACGGCGCCCGAAAGGCCGGCACCGACGACAAGGTAATCGAACTGTGACATGGATATACTCCTTTGTATGTCAATTGGACAGTTGCAAATGATTCGGGATAAACGCCACTGGCTTATTTACCCCAAAGATTAGTGTAGCAGATGCTCTTTCAGCAGCTCCAGCGCGTGGGCGTAGCCCTGCAGGCCCTCGCCGGTGATGGTGGCGAAGCAGGCCAGGCGGGCGTAGCTCACCTGGCGGAAGTCCTCGCGGGTCTCGACCGCGCTGATGTGGACCTCCACAGCCGGGATGGCGACGGCCTTGAGGGCATCGAGGATCGCCACGCTCGTATGTGTGTAGGCGGCCGGGTTGATGACGATGCCGTCGACCTTGCCGTAGGCCTCCTGGATCTTGTCGACGATGCTGCCCTCGTGGTTGGACTGGAAGACCTCGACCTCGTCGAAGCCCTGCGCGGCACCTGCCTCCTGGCAGATCTGGACCAGGCGGTCGTAGTTGTCACTGCCATAGATGCCCGGCTCGCGAATGCCGAGCATGTTGAGGTTGGGGCCGTTGATGACGAGTGCTTTCATGGTTGCTTCCTTTGCAGTCGAGAAACCACCACAAAGGTGCCTGTCCCCTTTGTGGTGGTTTTGGTTAGAGAGCGGGTGGGAGGGTGTCGAGGAGGGCTTGGGCGGTATTGGCGGCGCAGTCGCGTGAGTCGATGATGTAGTCGGCCCAGGCGCGGTAGCGCGGCATGCGCTGTTCCGCCAGCTTATCGATGCCATCGCGGGCGGTGATGGGGCGACCCTTGTGGGCAAGTTCGTCGAGCTTGCGGTTGAGCATCACGATCTGGCTGTTCTGGTGCAGCAGCGGATAGTTTTCGTCGCGCGTGACCACGCCGCCGCCGGTGGAGAGCACCAGGCCGCTGCGCTTGGAGATGTCGGCC
Source organism: uncultured Collinsella sp. (assembly GCA_902493535.1). Lineage (GTDB taxonomy): Bacteria > Actinomycetota > Coriobacteriia > Coriobacteriales > Coriobacteriaceae > Collinsella. The sequence goes on from CABUQG010000002.1 coordinate 5,905, forward strand.
AGCGCCGCCGTCTCCTGCTCGCGGAAGGCCGCCTCGCCGCGCTCGACGATAAAGTCGGCGCAGGGCATGCCCAGGCGCTCCTCGAGGGCGCGATCGAGGTCGATGTGCTCGCGTCCCGTGAGCTGGGCGATCTGCTCGCCCACGCGGGTCTTGCCCGAGCCCGGCATGCCGATTAGCGCGATGTTCTGCTCGCGGCGGGACAAGCGCTCCGTTACGTCCAGGATGCGCTCGCGCGGGGTGGCTTGGCTGGTGTAACGCTCGACGGCCTGTGCTGCCTGGGCAACAAGCATGAGCAGACCGCCGATGCAGGGGATCCCGCGGCGCTCGGCCTCGAGCATCAGGCCCGTGCGGGCGGGGTTGTAGACAATGTCGATAACGCCTTCGAGCGCATCGAGCCCTTCGAGCGTGCAAGGTGCGTCGGGGCAATGGGGGAACATGCCGGCGGGCGTGCAGTTGACGAGTAGGGCGGCGTCGGACTGCTGCGCGATGTTGCCGTAGTTGACCTCGCTTGTGCGGCCCACGGGCACCACGGTGGCGCCCAGGTCGCCGAGCACCATGCTTGCCGTGGTGCCGGCACCACCGGTGGCTCCGAGCACGAGGGCCTTCTTGCCGGCAACCTCAACCCCCAGCTCCTCGACCAGACACTGGAAACCAAAGTAATCGGTGTTGTCACCGCGCAGGCGGCCATCGGGCAGGCGTGTGATAGTGTTAACGTTGCCCATGCGCTCGGCCAGCGGGCTCAGCTCGTCCAGGTATTCTATGACGGCACGTTTGTAGGGGATGGTCACGTTGGTGCCCTCCCACTCGTCGCCTGTCATAAAGGCCGCGAGGTCCTCGGGCTCGCGCTCAAATCGCACGTACTCGAGCCCAGCGAGCTCCTTGTAGATGGTTGGGGTGTAGCTGTGGCCCAACACGCGGCCCAGCACTCCGTAGGGGCGGGTTGCGGCGGTATCGGTCATCTAGAGCACCTCCGTGTAGCTGCCAAAGTAGGTGAAGCTTTCGCACACGTCGTCGATGGAATCGAGCAGGTCGTCGAGGGCCTTGCTGCCAAAGGGGCAGTCCAGATCAAAGTAGAACATAAACTCAAAGTCGCGACCGGGGATGGGACGGCTTTCGAGCTTGATGAGGTTGATGTTGAGCGCATAGAAACGCTCGAGTACGCGATAAAGGGCGCCCGGTTCGTTGGCCGTGGTGATCATGAGCGAGGTACGGTTGGCACCGGGATAGACGCGTGGCTCGCGGCTGATGACGACAAAGCGCGTGTAGTTGTTGTCGGAGTCTTGAATGTTGGACTCCAGCACCTCCAGGCCATAGAGTGTCGCGCAGCTGCGCGATGCGATGGCGGCAACATCGGTGCGCCCGGAGCTGGCGACCATCTCGGCCGACATGGCGGTGTTGGGGTACTTGGTGGCGTGCAGGTCGTGGGACTCGATAAAGCCCGCACACTGGGCAATGGCTTGGCCGTGGCTGTAAACCTCGCGCACGTCGGCGAGCTTGGTGCCGGGCTTGACGAGCAAGTTGTGGTCGATCTTGAGGCGCAGCGAGCGCACGATATGGAAGTCGAACTGTGCGAGCAGGTCGTAGACGGCGTTTACCGAGCCGGCGGTTGAGTTTTCGATGGGCAGTACGCCAAACTCGCAAAAGCCGTCGCGCACGGCGCGCATGACGCCCTCGAAGGTCTCGAAAAACGCGATGTCGGGCACGTCGAAGAGTTTGCACGCGGCGATCTGGCTGTAGGCGCCTTCGACGCCTTGGCAGGCGACAGTGGCCGTCTGGGGGAAGGGCGTGTCACAGGCTGCGGCCGTGGCATGGGCCTTTTGCGAGACCGTGATGCCCCTGAGCTCGTTGATGTAGCGCTGCTGCTCGGCCTTGCTCATGCTCATGAGGAGACGGAACAGGGTGATGGTCTGCGCCTCGTAGCGCTCGGGCGCGCGGCTGGCGAGGTTGTTGAGCTTGGAGCGCTCACGGGCGGGGTCGAAGACGGCCTTGCCCATCTCGATTTTTGACTTGGCTACCTCGGTGGCAATGTCCATGCGCTCGACAAAGCTGTTGAGGAGCGTGGTGTCGATGCCATCGATGGCCTGGCGGATGTCAGCAAGGTCCATGGAGGCCCCTTTCACGTAACGGCTGAGTTGGCAGGCAACCCAGGTGAGTCGGGTTAGAGCTGGGCGGCGTCCTCGAGGAGAGCGTCCCAGATGGCGAGGGCGGCGGCTGCTTCGGCTACGGGGACGGCTCGGGGGACGATGCAGGGATCGTGGCGGCCGTGGATCGAGAGCTCGGCATTTTCCATGGCGTCCATGTCCACCGTCTGCTGCTTGCGGCCAATGGAGGGCGTCGGCTTTACGGCCATGCGCCACATGACGGGCGCGCCGGTGGAGATGCCGCCCAGAATGCCGCCGGCGTTGTTGGACTCGACCTCGATCTCGTCGGTCTCGGCGTCGATGCGATACGGGTCGTTGTTCTCGCTGCCGCGCATGGCGGCCACGGCAAAGCCCATGCCAAACTCCACGCCCTTTACGGCGGGAATGCCAAACGCGATTTGCGCGATGCGGTTCTCGATGCCGTCGAACATGGGGTCGCCGATGCCCGCGGGAAGCCCGTAAATGCCGCACTCCACAATGCCGCCGATGCTGTCGAGTTCGTCGCGCGCGGATAGGATCTCCTCGCGCATGCGGCCGGCTGCGGCGGCGTCAATGCACGGCAGATCGTTCGTAAGGATCGCCTTGCGGTCGGCCTCGCGATAGACCATATCGTCCATGGGCAGGTCGGAGATGCCGCCGATCTGCGCGACGTGCGCCATGACCTGAATGCCACGGGCCTCGAGTGCTTGCAGCGCGATCCCGCCGGCGATGCACAAGGGTGCCGTTAGGCGACCGGAAAAATGCCCGCCGCCGGCGACATCGTGCATGTTGTGATACTTCACGCGCGCAGGGAAATCTGCGTGCCCGGGGCGGGGTTTGCGGCGCAGCTCGGAGTAATCCTTGGAGCGCGTGTTGGTGTTCTCAATAATCGCTGCGATGGGTGCGCCGGTGGTGTGTCCATCGACCACACCGGCGATGATGTGCGCGGCGTCAGCCTCGCGGCGTTTGGTCGCGGTCTCGTCGCGACCGGGGGCGCGACGGTCGAGGAAGGCCTGCAGCTGCTCCTGGTCCACGGCGATGCCCGCCGGGATGCCATCGAGCGAGCAGCCGATAGCGGGGGAGTGCGACTGGCCGAAGATGCTTAAGTGCAAGACGTTGCCAAAGGTCGAGGACATGCTATTCCTCCTCGAGTGTGACCTTGCCGCCCAGCAGGCGGTAGTGGTCGAAGAAATCGGGATAGGACTTGTTGACGGCCTCGGCGCCGTGGATCACGACCTCGCCGGTGGCACGGCTCGCGGCGATGGCGACCATCATGGCGATGCGGTGGTCGTTGTGCGAATCGACCTCGCCGCCGTTGAAGGCATCGACACCCTTGATGATGAGGTCATCGCCGGCAATGCGCACCTGCGCGCCCAGCGCGGTGAGCTCGCGGGTGGTGGTGGCCAGGCGGTCGGATTCCTTGATACGCAGACGGGCGCAATCGCGGATGAACGTGCGGCCCTGAGCCAGCGAGGCCACGGCCGAGATAACGGGCACCAGGTCGGGGATGTCGTGGGCGCTCATCTCAAAGCCGGCGAGCTTGTCGGACTGCACGGTGGCGGCGTTGGTGGAGCGCACGATGCGGGCGCCAAAGCGCGAAAGCGCGGCAAGCACGTTGCGGTCGCCCTGCGCGGAGCTCAGCGACACGCCCTCCACGGTGATGGGGTCGGTGCCGATGGCGCCGGCGCACAGCCAAAAGGCGGCGTTGGACCAGTCTCCCTCGACGGCTACGCTGCCGGGCGTGCGGTACGATCCGCTGTTTACGCGGAAGTTCGTGACCTCGGGCTGGCCGTCCTTGGCCGGAATACGCTCGACGTTGACCTCGACACCAAAGGCCTTCATGGCCTGGATGGTCAGGTTGATATAGGGGCGGCTCTCGATGAGGCCGGTCACTTGCACACAGGAGGGCTGGGCCAGTAGCGGGGCCGCCAGCAGCAGGCCGGAGATATACTGCGAGCTCACGTTGCCCGGAAGCACAAAGGTGCCCGGGCGCATGCGGCCGCTCGTCTTGAGCGGAAAACCGCCCAGACCCTGTAGGTCGCATCCGGCGGCGATGATCTCGTCCGAGAGCGGGGACAGCGGGCGGGCGCCCAAGCGTCCCTGACCCACAAAAGTTGCTTCTGCGCCCAGCGCGCAGGCGACGGGCAACATAAAGCGGAGCGTGGAGCCGCTTTCGCCGCAGTCGAGCGTGCCGCCCGCAAGTGCCTTGAGCAGGCCAAACTCAACACTCTTCATGGTGGGGTGGACCTGGAAGCCGTCCTCGACGGTCTCGATGCGAGCGCCCAGGGCCGTAAGGCAACGCACCGTAGCCTCGATGTCGGCGCAGGTGGTGTTGCAGGTAACGTGCGTCTCGCCGTTGGCAAGCGCAGCGCAGATGATGAGGCGATGCGCCATCGACTTGGACGCGATGGCGGGAACGGTGCCCTTGAGCGGGGACGGGGTGATGCGGGCTAGCATGCGGATGCGTCTCCCTTCTGGCCGAGGCCTTCGGCAATGAGTTCGTGGAAAGTGGAAAGCGGCGTGCGGTCGATGCTGCAGCGGCCAATGCCGTGCGGAATTACCAGGTCGATGGTGTCGCCCGCGCGTTTTTTGTCGTGCAGCGCCTCGGCAAAGACGGCGTCGGCATCTAGGTCGCAGCGGGTCTTGAGGCCATGGCGGGCGCAGAGCTCCTCAATACGACCGGGCAGTGCAGCATCGCAAACGCCGTGCAGGGCCGCGGCGCGCGTGATGATGCCCATGCCGATCGACACGCAGTTGCCGTGTCCGAGCTCAAAGTGCTCGCAGGCCTCGACGGCGTGTCCGGCGCTGTGTCCAAAGTTGAGCAGCTTGCGCTGGTTTGTTTCGCGCTCGTCGGCGACGACCACGGCGCGCTTGATGTCGATATTGCGGGCGATGATGAGCGCTACGCGGGCTACATCGTGGTTGAGTAGCTCCAGCGTGAGCGGAGTCTTCTCCAGCTCGGCGAAAAGCTCTGGGTCGGCGATCACGGCGTGCTTGACGACCTCGCCGCAGCCGTCGGCGAACTGCTCGGACGTGAGGGTGGCCAGGCACCCCACGTCGGCGATAACAACACTCGGTTGCCAAAAGGCGCCGGCCAGGTTCTTGCCGGCAGCCAGGTCGATGGCGGTCTTGCCGCCCACCGACGAATCCACCATGGCGAGCAGACTTGTGGGGATCTGCACAAACTTGCAGCCGCGCATGTAGGTGGCGGCCACAAAGCCCGCCACGTCGCCCACGACGCCGCCGCCGAGTGCCACGATCACGTCGGAGCGCGAAAGCTCGTGCTCGGCCACAAACTCCAAAATGGCAACATAGGTTTCGGCGCGCTTATGGGCCTCGCCGGCCTCGAAGGTGCAGATGCTCACCTCGTAGCCTGACGCCTCCAGGCTCTGTTTAACGGGCATCTGGTAGAGCGGGCCCACGTTGGTGTCCGTCACGATGACGGCCTTGGAGCCGCCGGCAGTGGCGCGCACGAGCGGTCCCGTTTGCTCCAGCAAAAACGTGCCAACATGCACCTGGTAGGGGCGTGCAGTGTCGATATCGATGGTAATCGCCATAAGCTTCGGTCCTTTCGACCTGGCGTGATAGGTGGTCTAGTGGGAGGCCTCGTCGTCGAGTGCGCGCTTGATGCGGTCGCCCTCGGCAAGGAGATTCTCCAGATAGCGCTGGTCGCGGTCCTTGAGCGCACGGCTGTAGGCGCCGAGCGAGTCGATCAGGTGGTCGATCTCGAAGGCGAGAGCATCGGCGTCGTCGATCATGAGCTCGGACCACATCTGCGGATTGAGGTGCGCCACGCGGGTGAGGTCGCGGTAGCTGCCGGCCGAAAAGCCGTGGTGGATCTGAGCGGTCGGGCTCTTAACATAGGCGTTGGATACCACGTGCGCAAGCTGACTCGTGAAGGCGATGACGCGGTCGTGCTCGGCTGCGCTGGTCACGCTGAACTTGCCAAAGCCCAAGGGGCGCACCATCTCGCGCACCTGGCCCAAAAGCTCCAGTTTGAGTGCATCGTCCACCGCAGGCGGCACGAGCACGAGCGGCGCGCCCTGGAACAGGTCGGCGCGGGAGTGCGCATAGCCCGAGTACTGCGTGCCCGCCATGGGGTGCGCGCCCACAAAGTAAAAGCCGTGCTCGCGGGCAAGCTCAAAGGCGCGCTCGCACACGATGCCCTTGACGCCCACCGTGTCGATCACCACGGGGCCCATAATGGCCTCGGTGTCGGTGGCGTCGGCGAGTGCCTGGGCATGCTCCTCGAGCCACTCGATGCAGGCCTCGGGGTAGCAGGCCAGGACGATGATGTCGCATTCGCCGAGTGTCTTGTCGTTGAGCTCTCCGGCGACAGTGCCCATGCTGGCGGCCGTCATGACATCGTCATCGGGGTCCCAGGCCAGCACGCGGACGCCCGCCTGTGCATAGCCGCGGGCAAAGCTACCGCCGATGAGGCCAAGGCCGACGATACCGGCGCACTTGGGGCCGCCCTGGTTAACACGCGCGTTTCTCACCGTACCCATGGGCTACTCCATGGTCTCTTGGCAGACAACCTCGCGGATTGCTCGGATGCGGCGCATGGTGTCGTCGAACTGATCGGGGGTGAGGGCCTGGGCGCCGTCGGACCAGGCGCGGCTCGGCTCGTCGTGGACCTCGATCTCCAGGCCGTTGGCACCGCAGGCGGTCGCGGCGAGCGCCATGGGCTCAACGTAGCGGGTGTAGCCGGTGGCGTGGCTGGGGTCGGCAACGACAGGCAGGTGCGACAGGTGGTGCAGCACCGGCACGGCGTTGAGGTCGAAGGTATTGCGGGTGCGGGTCTCGAAGGTGCGGATTCCGCGCTCGCACAGGATGACGTTGTCGTTGCCCTCGCTCATGATGTACTCGGCTGCCATAAGCAGCTCGTCGATCGTGCCGGACATGCCGCGCTTGAGCAGAATTGGGGTCTGGGTTTTGCCGACCTCCTTGAGCAGGGGAAAGTTCTGGGCGTTGCGGGCGCCGATCTGCATGACGTCAATCTTCTTGTCCAAGAAGACCTGCACGTCGCGTGGGTCCATGATCTCGGTGACAATCGGCATGTCGAGCTCGGCAGACGCCTCGCACAGCAGGTCGAGGCCGGCGGGGCCCATGCCTTGGTAGGCGTAGGGGGAGGTGCGGGGCTTGTAGGCACCGCCGCGCAGCATCGTGGCGCCGGCGGCCTTCACGCGGCGGGCGATGCGGATGAGGTTATCGCCCTCGACGGAGCACGGGCCGGCGATGACCTGGAACTGGTCGCCGCCGATCTTGACGCCGTGGCCGCAGTCGATGACGGAGTCCTCGGGGTGGAACTTGCGGTTTGCACGCTTAAAAGGCTCGGAGACGCGCTGCACGCGCTCGACGACATCCATGGACTCGAGCAGGAACGGATCGATCTTGGTCGTATCGCCCACCAGGCCGATGATCGTCTCGTTCTCGCCGCGCGAGACATCGGTCTTCAGGCCCTTTTTCTCAATCCAGCTGACGATATGGCCGACGGCCTCGTCGCTGGCGCTCTGCTTTAAAATTGCAATCATGGTGTGCCTCTCACCTCGATGGATAACTTTTGCAAAAACGGCCCGCATCGCGAGCCGTGTATATATGGTGCATGAGAGTTTATACTATCTGACTCGCTTTTGCCTTCTAAAGTGGGCCGTTGCGCCGCGTCTTCCTCGGAATTGCAAAGCTTTTTCTTTTATTTTGATAGCCCGTGGCGCACTTGGGTATAATGTCAGTCGTTCGCCCTATTAGCTCAGGGGATTAGAGCGTCTGCCTCCGGAGCAGAAGGCCGTTGGTTCGAATCCAACATGGGGCACCATCGAACGTAAGACCGTCCGAACCTCGCATGGTCCGGGCGGTTTTTCTTATACCGACGCGACGTGATGGGACGTGGTATGGCAGCAACGGATATCGAGCGCGGACTCTCGACCGCCGAGGTCGAGGAGCGCATCGCCGCCGGTAAAATCAACCGCAACATGGAACTCAAGACCAAGTCGGTCAAAGAGCTCATCATCGAGAACCTCTGCACGCTGTTCAATTTGATCAACGTGATCTTGGCGTTCCTGGTCATTTTGACCGGTTCGTTTAAGAATCTGACGTTCCTGTTCGTGGTGTTCCTCAATACCGCTATTGGCGTCATCCAGTCCATGCGTTCCAAGAAGATGGTCGATAAGCTCACGCTGTTGACCTCCAAGAAGGCCATCGCGGTGCGCGACGGCGCCGAGGTGGAGCTCGACCTGGACCAGATCGTGCTCGACGACATCATCCGCCTGGGGCGCGGCGACCAGATTCCCGCTGATGCCGTGGTGGTTTCGGGCGAGGCTCTCGTGAACGAGAGCTTGCTGACGGGCGAGAGCGACCTTATCAAGAAACAGCCCGGTTCCGAGCTCATGAGCGGCAGCTTTATCGACTCGGGTCTGCTGCGCGCCCGCGTGATCCATGTCGGCGCCGACAACTACGTGGCCAAAATTAATAACGAGGCCAAGTACGTCAAAAAGGTCAATTCCGAGATCATGAACGCGCTTAACGCCATCGTGCGCTTTGCGAGCATCATCATGATCCCGCTCGGTTTGGCGTTGTTTGCCTCGAGTGTGAGCGAGCTGTGGGATGCCGCGGGAACCCCGGGCGATAGCGCGCTTTCGTGGTGCTTCTCCGAGCTGTTGGCTGGTCATGTGCCTTCGTCGGCGCTGCTGTCCACGGTGGGCGCCCTGCTGGGCATGATCCCGCAAGGCCTGGTGCTGCTGACCTCGTCGGTGCTCGCCATCGCTACGGTGCGCTTGGCCCGCCGCAAGGTGCTGGCACAGCAGCTCTACTGCATCGAGACGCTCGCTCGCGTCGACGTGCTGTGCCTGGACAAGACGGGCACCATCACGTCGGGCCGCATGGAGGTCGAGGGCACGTATCCGCTGCCTGTTGAGGGTGTTGGCTTTGGCGTGGACTCGGACGAGGCGGCTGTTCCCGTCGATACCACAGTGCTCGATTTTGCGCTGGCTAACGTGGCACGTGCGACTTCGGCCGATGCCAACGAGACCTGCCAGGCGCTGCTCAACTATTACGCCGATCGCCCGGTCGAGGTGTCCGAGCCGCTGTCGGTCATTCCATTCTCGTCGTCTAAAAAATGGAGCGGCGCTTCTTTTGCGCAGGGCTCCTACGTAATGGGCGCCGCGCAATTTGTGCTCTCTGATCGTGCGTTTGCCCAGGTCGAGAACCGTGTCGCCGAGCTTGCCGATGCCTGCCGCGTGCTCGTGGTGGCGCGCGTGGACGGCTTTACGCCCGATGGGGATATGGTGGGCGAGGCCGAGCCCGTGGGATTTGTGACCATCCGCGACGAGATTCGTACCTCGGCGGCCGAGACCATCGGCTACTTTAACGAGCAGGGCGTGACCCTCAACGTGATCAGCGGCGACGACCCGCGTACGGTGTCGTCGATCGCGCGCGTGGTGGGCGTGCCGGGGGCGGACGCCTATGTGGACGCCACGACGCTCGATACGCCGGCCAAGCTCGATGCCGCAGTGGACCGCTACCATGTCTTTGGTCGTGTGACCCCGCAGCAGAAGCGCGAGCTCGTGCAGGCGCTCAAGCGCCGCGAGCACACCGTGGCCATGACGGGCGACGGCGTCAACGACGTGCTGGCGCTCAAGGAGGCCGACTGTTCCGTCGCCATGGCGGCCGGCTCCGATGCCGCGCGCAACGTGGCCGAGATCGTACTCGTCGACAACGATTTTGCCTCGATGCCCGCCGTGGTGGCCGAGGGCCGTCGCTCCATCAACAACCTGCAGCGTTCGGCCTCACTGTTCCTGACCAAGACGCTGTTCTCGATGGGCCTGGCGGCGCTGTGTATCGCGCTGCCGCCGTACCCCTTCGAGCCCATCCAGATGACGCTCATTAACTTCTTCTGCATCGGCGCGCCGGGCTTTGTGTTGGGCCTGGAGCCCAACAATGCTCGTGTGAAGGGTGCGTTTTTGAGCAACGTACTCAAGCGTGCACTGCCGGCGTCGATTGCGGTCATTTTGGCTGCGGCGCTCGATATCTTTGTGGCGCGCGTGTTTGGCTTTAGCCAGCTCACGCTGTCTACGATGTGCCTGCTTACGTCGTGCGCGGCAAGCGTCAGCCTAATCTGGCGCATCTCGCAGCCTCTCACGCCCTTACGTGTGGTGCTCTTTGTGTTTGTAGTCGCCGGCATCCTGGTGGGCGTTATCGGATTCCCGGAGCTGCTGTCTATTGCCAACCTGTCGATGGGCCAGATGGTTATCTTGGCTGTTATCGTGGTCTTTACCTGCTCGGTGTTCTCTAAGCTCGCCACGATGATGGATTCGCTCAAGCCGCGTCGTCGTCATGCCGCAACTGGTTTTGGCCGCGGTGTGCGTGTCCGCCTGGGTCGCGGTGGCGGCAAGGTGAGCTCGACGGGCTCGACGGCCGAACGTTTTGCCAAGCGCGTCGCCGCCGACATGGCGCAGCGCCGCGAAGATCGCACCGCTCGCGAGGCCGAGGCCCGCGCACTCGAGGGCGTGGCCCAGGCCCAGCCCAAGAAAAAGAAGAGTACCGGAGCTAAGCGCTCTCGTGTGACCAAGTCCGCCCAAGGCATCAAAGTCTCGATGCCAAGCAAAAAGAAGAAGTAGCTACGCGCCCTGGCGATGTTGAATTGGTGCCTTGTTCCTGTGGGGCCGTGGCGATGTTATGCTCTAACATCGATTGTTTGAATTGCTTCGAAAAGAGGATGCCGTGATCTGCCCGCATTGCCTTAAGACTATCGAGGACGGCGCCTCGTTCTGCCCCTACTGCAACGCCTATGTGGGTCCGGGCGATGGTCCCGAGCACACCGAGTTCGTGTTCTGTGAGGGTTGCGGTGCCCGTCTTTCTCCGCATGATCGTACGTGCCCCAAATGCGGACGCCCCGCTCCGGGTATCCTCTCTGAGGACGCGGCCGCATCCGACCTGGCAGCGGGCCGCACGGCGGGCTTTCCGCGCCTAACGCAAGAGCAGATCGATACCGAGGTGCCTCATGCGCCGGCCTCTGCCGCTGCGGTGCTTTCGGACGCCGCCGATCCTAACGAGACCTGCGTGCTGCCGGCTTTCGATAAGGATTTCGGTATTCCCAAGGTCGATATTCCCACGCCGGTTTCCCTGCATGACGATGCTCAAAAACCCAAGCGTAAGGTGCATCCCGACGAGGACGCCTATCACAAGCACAAGCGTCATATCCCCAAGCCGCTCATTATCATCGCGGTCCTTGCTGTCGTTTGCGGCGGTGCCTATTGGTTCGTGACGGCCGATCCCATGGGTGTCATGCCTGGCTTCTACGACCAGTTTGGCCAGGCCGCGCAGACGACCTTCCCCACGCGCCAAAAGGGCGAGGCGAATGAGGACGATACCAAGCAGGACGATTCTGCCGAGGTGGTCCAGGAAGAAACCGTGCTCACCGATGATCAGCTCTATACCAGGCTCGACGGTCTGTATCAGACCATCGTGTCCTACGGTGACGAGGACCAGATCGGCGAGGTCATCGATTCCTTTAACAACGGTTATCTCCGATCGCCGCTGTCCACCCGTCAGGAGCTGTCGCAGAGTGCCTATGCCCTGCGCGACCAGATTAAAAAGACGCAAGATGAGCTCAACAACCTTAAGTATCAGGACGATACGGTCTATGCGGACGACATCGCCCACTTAAAGCAGCTTGCCGAGTGGATGTATGAGCGCGTCGACGTGATTTGCCAGAGCTGGGACATCTCGCTGGCCATTCCCGATGGCGAGTCGATGAGTTCCCACCAAAGCGAGATCCTGGCGCCCATCGCGCAGAGTGGCAACAGCGCGCTGAACCAGTACGACGCCAATGTGGGTTCCTGGAAGCCGCAGCAGCGTTCCTAAAATTAGTTCGCCATAGTCGGCATAACCTACGTGCGCAATTGATGTAAGCGCATGCTTATTGCTACAATTCGTACAAATATGCTTTAAACGCACGAGGAAGGAACCACATGTTTGGTTTTAAGAAAGAGCTCTACACGCCCGAGTATCAGCTTGCCGGCGACGAGTGCGCCGTTATCGAGACGTCGAAGGGTACCATCAAGGTCAAGTTTGACGGCGAGGGCGCTCCCATTCATGTCGCGAACTTCTGCGAGCTTTCCACGATGGGTTTCTATGATGGCCTTAAGTTCCATCGCTATGTGCCCGGCTTTGTCATTCAGGGCGGCGACCCCAATACCCGCGATATGTCCGGCGCCGACGTCGCTGCCGGTCTTGAGGGCCCCGACGGCATGCCCGGTACCGGTGGCCCCGGCTACTGCATCAAGGGCGAGTTTGCCACCAATCCGCGCAACAGCCATGTCGATGGCGCCCTTGCCATGGCACGCTCCATGGATCCCGATTCCGCGGGTTCGCAGTTCTACTTCTGCTTGGGTGCCCAGCATAACCTCGATTCCGGTTACACCGTCTTTGGTACCACGGTCGAGGGTCTCGATGTGATTTCGCAGCTGCGTGCCGGCGACGAGATCGTCCATGTCGAGATCGTTCACGAGTAAAGGGGATTTCCTTGAATAGCCAGCTGATCCAACAGGGCCGTGCCGCTTACCGCGCGGGTGATTTTTCCGCTGCAGCCCAGATGCTTGGGGCGGCAAAAACTCCCGATGAGATTATGGGCGAGGCCGATCACCTTCGTGGCAACGCCTTGATGCACCTGGGCATGTATGCCGAGGCCGCCGAGGCCTATGCCGCCGCCCTCAACGACGGCACCTATGGCAAGCGCGGCGCGCTGCTCACCAACCGCGGCAAGGCACTCGCCGCCGTGGGCGACTACACGACGGCCGCTCAGGCGTTCTCTGCCGCTACGCAGGACGCTTCTTATGCCACGCCGTTCAAGGCCTATCTGGGCCTGGGTAACGCGCTGTTCCAGTCGGGCGACTATGCCAACGCGGGTACTGCTTTCCGTCAGGCTGCCATCGACGGCGCCAATCCGGCTCCTGCCGCCGCACTCGGCGAGCTCGGTCGTTGCTTCATTAAGCTCGGCCGTCCGGCGGATGCCGTGGAGACCTACCGTACGGCTATCGACTTTGCCGGCCCCCGCGACGACACGCGTGCGCTCAACGCCGGCATGGGTCAGGCGCTTTCTGCCGCCGGCCGTCCCTCCGACGCACTCGACGCCTTTAACGCCGCTACTGCCGATGGTATCTACCAGCTCACCTCCGAGCAGGCCGATGAGCTTGCCCGCGTGCACGATTCGCTTGCCGCGCTGTCTGCCCAGACGGCTATGGCCACGGCTCCGGCGCCCGCGATGGACGCTCCTGCCGTCGATCCGCTCGATCCTACGGGCGCGACCGGTCAGTTTATGCCCGATCCCTCGGACACCGGCTTCTTTACGCTGTCCGAGTCCGAGATGGTCCAGCAGGACCGTCAGGATCGTAAGCAGGCCAAGGTCCGTCGTCGCCACCGCCACACGGGTCTCAAAGTCTTCATCGTGCTGCTTCTGCTCATTTTGATCGCCGTGGGCGGTCTGGGCTTTGCCTACACGCGCGGCTTTGGTTTCCCGTCCCAGGAGTCTGTCGTTTCCGATCTGTTCCAGGCTGCCGGCGACGGTGACACCGCAAAGGCCGAGTCTTGCCTGGCCTCGAGCCTGTCCGAGGACGCCAAGTCGATGATCATCTCCTCGATTCCGCAGGGCGCCACCGTGTCCGTCGAGGGCATGGATCAGTCCATGACCGAGACGACTGCCAAGGTCAAGGCTTCGCTGTCCAAGGGCGGCGAGCAGGAGTACACCGTCAAATTCGTGCGCTCCGACAATCATATCGGCTGGGCCGTTTCCTCGCTCGATATGGATTTCTCGGCTGCTGACAACCAGTAGTGACCTTATGGGATTTAGCTTTGCCCGGCGCTTCACCGCAAGTGAGGTGCCGGGCTTGCGCTAGTATCATGAGCTAGTAGTTTTCCAGCAATCATCCAACACATCAGGAGTTGCGTTGTTTTCTTTGATGGATATGTTCTTCGGTAGCTATGCGGGCGATCTTGCCATCGACCTCGGCACCGCAAATACGCTTGTCTCCGTGCGCGGCAAGGGCATTGTCATTCGCGAGCCCTCTGTTGTCGCCATCGACAAGAACGACGAGCGCATCCTGGCAGTCGGTATCGAGGCAAAGCGCATGCTCGGCCGTACGCCCGGCAACATCGTGGCCGTTCGTCCCCTGAAGGACGGCGTCATCGCCGACTTCGATGTTACCGAGGCCATGCTTCGCTACTTTATCGACAAGGCTTCCGAGAAGCGCTATCCGTGGACCCCGCGTCCGCGCGTTGTCGTTTGCGTTCCCTCCGGCGTCACGTCGGTCGAGAAGCGTGCCGTCTTTGAGGCTACGATCCAGGCCGGCGCTCGCCAGGCCTACCTGATCGAGGAGCCCATGGCTGCTGCTATCGGCGCCGACCTGCCTGTCGAGGAGCCCACCGGCTCCATGGTCATCGACATCGGTGGCGGTACCACCGAGGTTGCCGTTATCGCTATGGGCGGCATCGTCGTCTCGCAGTCCATCCGTATTGCCGGCGACGAGTTCGATCAGGCCATCCTCACGCACGTTCGCGATGCCTACAACCTTGCCATCGGCGAGCGTACGGCAGAGGACATCAAGATCAAGGTCGGTTCCGCCGTGCCGCTCAAGGACGAGCTCGACGTCGAGGTCAACGGCCGCGACGTGATCACCGGTCTGCCCAAGACCGTGCGCATCGAGAGCGAGGAGATTCGTCGCGCGCTCAACAAGCCGCTCGACGAGATGGCCAAGGCCGTCAAGGACGCACTCGACGCTACGCCTCCCGATCTTGCCTCGGACCTTATGTACTACGGCATTTTGCTGACTGGTGGCGGCGCGCTGCTGCGCGGTCTCGACGTGCGCCTGCGCGATGAGACCGGTGTTTCGGTCAACGTCAGCCCCACGGCGCTCGATAACGTCGTTAACGGCTGTGCCCGCGTGCTCGAGGCCAATGCGTTTGATGGCGGCTTCGTCCAGACCAATGCTTAATTTCCAAAAGGTGGATTCCATTTGGCACGATCTTCGGGTTTCTCCACAAATCTGAATACCAAGCGACAATCAACGGGTATGCGCCCGTTGATTGTTTTCAGCCTGATTTCGGTGTTGCTGCTCACGTTTTACATCCGCGAGGGCGAGGCAGGACCGATTCATGCCGTACGTTCGGGCGTAACGACGATTACCTCGCCGGTGCGCTTTGTGGGCTCGGCCGTGGCGGCTCCCTTCAATGCGATCGGCAACGTGTTCTCTAACCTTACGGCGTCGCAGGACACGCTCGGCGAGCTCAAGAAGCAAAATGAGGAGCTGACCTCTAAGGTTGCCGAGCTCTCCGAGGCTCAAAAGACTGCCGAGCGCCTGGAGGGGCTGGTCGGCCTGCAGTCGACCTACAACCTCAAATCGACCGCTGCTCGTATCGTTGGTGCCTCGGGCGATGCCTGGACCTCGACCGTAACCATCGACAAGGGCTCTGCCGACGGCCTTACCATCAACATGCCCGTGACGAGTTCTGCCGGTGTTATCGGCCAGATTATCGAGGTATCGGCCAAAACGTCGACCGTGCGCCTGATTGGCGACGAGAACTCGGGCGTGTCCGCTATGGTGCAGGACACGCGCGCTCAGGGCATGCTGCAGGGTCAGGCTGACGGCACGCTGCGTCTTGAGTACGTGAGCGTCGACTCTGATGTTAAGGTTGGCGACATCATCGTGACCTCGGGTATCGGCGGCGTGTTCCCCAAGGGTCTACCGCTCGGCACCGTCTCGTCGGTTGAGAAATCGGCAAACGATGTGTACTACACCATTGTGGTGCGCGCCCAGACGACGGCCGAGAACAACGAGGAAGTGCTGGTCATCACCTCGCTGACCGACGAACAATCGGCTTCGGATGAGGACGTGAGCACGGCCAACAGCACGCCGCAGGGAACGTCGCGCGACGCTGCGACCAAGACGAAGGACGAGAGCTCGGATGACAGTTCCGACACGTCCGAAACGACCGATTCCGGCTCGAGCGAATAGGGGGCGTGTCCATGGATCTACACGAGCAGGGGATGAGCTCCCGCACGTTTGTGATCGCCGCCATCGTGTGCGTGCTGCTGCAGGCAGGCCTGGCACCGCAGATCTCCATTGCGGGCGGTCGCGTCAACTTCATGATTATCCTGGTGTGCCTAAGCGTGTTCTCGGGCGACCCGACCCGTGCCATCGTGTGCGGTTTTTGCAGCGGCTTGTTCTATGACCTGTCCGCTGCCGTGCCGGTGGGCGTTATGTCGCTCCTGCTGACCGTGGGTTCTTTTGCCCTGGTGCACAGCGCCGTCGGTCAGACGGGCGGTACCCCGAGTGCGCGCGGCGTCACGGTGGGCGCCTTCGCGCTCGTCATTAATGTGATCTACAGCATCATCTTGCTGTTTATGGGTTTGGAGACGAGGTTTGTCGTGGCGATCTTCGGCCATGCGCTGCCGTCCTCGATCCTGACGGGTCTGGTTGCCATTCCGTTTTTGATGTCCGGCGTCGTACCGCAGTCCGGCTATGGATTCTCCGCACGTGGCGGACGCCAGACGGGTATGCGCTTTAAGCCCAAGACCCGCAAGCTCAAATAGGGGAGGCCCGTAGATGTCTTCCCAGTTGACGGTTATTATCGCCGGTATCGTGCTGGTTGTGGCCATCGTGGTCGCGCTGGTCATCATGCGTCGTGGCGATTCCCGTTTTACCTACGATACGCAGCATGGAACGGCCCCGCGCGCCACCGAGGGCGAGGGCAATACCGCGGCGACCGCCTTTAAGGGCCGCTTTTCCATCCTCACCACGGGTGTGGGCGCGATGTTTGCGGCGCTCGCCGTCAAGCTGTGGGGCATGCAGATGGTCTCGTCGGACTATTACGAGAAGCAGGCTAATAGCAATCAGACTCGCACCGTTACCACTCCCGCTGTGCGCGGCCGCATCCTCGACCGCAATGGCGTGGCGCTTGTCCAGAACCGTCCCTCACTTGCTGTCGTGGCCTACCGCGACCTTGCCGAGGATGAGGTTCTGGTTCGCCATCTTGCCAACGTGCTTGGAATGCCTTACGTGGCGGTCCTTCGCAATATTCAGGACAATACAGAGGGCGCTCAGAGCCTGCATACCATCGCGACGGACGTCCGTCGCTCCACGGTTGCCTATATTCAGGAGCATGCCGGCGAGTTCCCGGGCGTCAAGATTGCCGAGCGTACCGAGCGCCAGTATCCATATGGCGAGACGGCATGCCATATCTTGGGCTATACCGGCACCATTACCTCCGAGCAGCTCGAGGCCCAGAATAAGAAAACCTCTGGCGATGATGATGCTTCTGCTGGCAAGATTACGTACCAGTCGGGCGATATCGTGGGCCAGGCGGGCGTTGAGAGCTACTACGAAAACCTGCTGCAGGGTATTCGTGGCGAGCAGACCGTCAAGGTCGATGCCTCGGGCAATGTGACCGGTCAGGCCGGCGCCGTGCCCGCGAAGGCCGGCTCTGACATTAAGCTCACGCTCGACCTTAAGATCCAGCAGGCCTGCGAGACGGCGCTGGCGAGCGCTATCGAGCTTGCCAAGACCACTGGCTACAGCAATGCCGGCAACGGCGCTGTAGTGTGTCTCGATCCCAACAATGGCGAGATCCTGGGTATGGCGAGCCAGCCCAAGTTCGATCCGTCCGTCTTTATTGGCGGCGTCTCAAATGACGTGTGGACCGAGCTCAATGATGACAAGGGTTCGCACCCGCTGCTCAACCGCGCCATTAGCGGACAGTACATGTCGGCCTCGACCATCAAGCCGCTCTCGGCGCTGGCCGGTCTTGAGTTTGGAACCTACACGTCGGGGCAGACGACCAACTGCACGGGCTATTGGACGGGTCTGGGCAAGTCGTGGGGCAAGTACTGCTGGCTGCATTCCGGCCACGGCACCATGACGCTGCAGTCGGGTATCGCCAACTCGTGCGACCCCGTCTTCTACGACATGGGCAAGGCGTTCTTTTATGACGAGCAACATCCCGAGGGCCTGCAGGAGATCTTTCGTCGCTGGGGCCTAGGCAAGACCTGCGGTATCGATCTGCCGAGTGAGGGCGCGGGTCGTATTCCCGATGCCGAGTGGAAAGAGTCGTACTTCACCGACGCCTCTGCCGAGGACCGCAAGTGGAATGCCGGCGATATGACCAACATTGCCATCGGTCAGGGTGACATTCTGGTGACGCCCCTGCAGATGGCGTGTGCCTATATGGGTCTTGCCAACGGCGGCAAACAGTACGTGCCTCACGTGTTTTTGTCTGCCGTGTCGCGCGATGGCGACGGCGATGCCTATAAGTACAACGGCAAGGGCAAGAAGAAGCGCCTGGAGGCCAAGATCAACAGCGATTCGGATTTGGCTCTTGTTCGCAACGGCATGCACGACGTGATTTACACAGCATCGACGTCCCTGGCGGCTCATTTTGGCACCCTGACGCCGCAGGTATACGGCAAGTCGGGCACGGGCGAGAAAAGCGGCGAGGACGAATACGCGTGGTTCTGCGCCTATGCACCGGCCGATGATCCAAAGTATGTCATCGCTACTGTCCTGGAGCAGGGCGGCGGTGGCTCAGATACCGCGATGCATGTCGTGCGTGACGTGCTCGGCGTGATTTATGACGAGCCCGATACCTCTTCGGCCTCGGGCGATTCTTCGGTTCGATAGGAGGTTGCGATGGATTTTTCTCCGGCGGATCTGTTCCGTTCAACCAAGACCGGCTCTCGCAGCAGCCTGGACCGCGCCAACAAGCAACTTTCGGCCTCGCGCGGCACGTTTCGCCAAAAGGTGCATATCGGAGTGCTCGTGGCTACTGTGGCGCTCGTTGCCTACGGTGCCATCATTATCTGGTCGGCTTCGCAGTTTAAGGCCGATGCCTCGTTCTCACGCCATCTGCTGGGAATTGGCATCGGAGCGGTGCTGGCGGTGCTGGTCTGGCGTACCGATCTGCGCGGTATTTCCAATTTCTCGACGGCGTTGCTCGTCATCGACCTGATCGTGATCTTCTCGCCCAAGATTCCGGGTCTGTCCTATACGGGCGGTCTGGGCATGACGGGCTGGATCAAGATTCCCGGTATCGGCTTGACATTCCAGCCGGTTGAGCTTGCCAAGCTCATCACCATCTTCTTTATCGCTACGCTTGGCTCGCAGTATAACGGTCGCATCGATACCGTTCGCGACTACGTCAAGCTCTGCGGCATGCTGTCCATTCCGTTTTTGGCCGTCGTTGCCATGGGCGACCTGGGCTCGGGCCTGGTCGTGCTGGTTTCGGGCGCCATCGTCATCTGTATGAGCGGTGCGCGCCGCGAATGGGTGCTGTCGACCCTGGCCCTGCTCGTGGGCCTGGTGGCCCTCGTCTTGGCGCTCGATTCGGTTTTTGATTCGTTGCTCGGCCACGATGTGCTCATCAAGCAGTATCAGATGAACCGTCTGACGGTCTTTATCGACCCCGATAATGCCGATTCGGACGATGCCTACAACCTGCAGCAGTCGCTTATCGCCGTTGGCTCGGGCGGCTTCTTTGGTAAGGGTTTGGGCCATGCGACGCAGTCGGCCGGCGGCTTTCTGCCTGAGTTCCACACCGACTTCGTCTTCGCCTTTTTGTCCGAGACCTTTGGCTTCTGTGGCTCCTTTTTGCTCCTGTGCCTTTACGTGCTGCTGATCTTTTCGACGATTCGCGTCGCCTTTAAGTGTGAGTCGCTGTTCCTGCGTCTGTCGTGCGTAGGTATCGTCGGCATGTGGGCATTCCAGACCTTCGAGAACATCGGCATGTGCATCGGCATGATGCCGATTACCGGTATTCCGCTACCGTTTATTAGCTTTGGTTCGTCTTCGATGATGATCCAGCTGCTGACGGTGGGTATCGTACAATCCATATGGCGGCATCGTTCGGGCGCCGCGTAACCGCTGGAGGGGTTTGCTATGAAAATTCCCGTAGATAAGCTGACCCGCGCTTTTAAGATGGGCGCGTCCGTTAAGAAGGATTCCGATACGCCGGTGCGCGTCTCGGTCTATCTGGATTCGTCCGCCTCGCGCTTTCTGGCCGAGACGGTGCGTGACGCCTTTGTGCCGCAGACGACCTCGGGCATTGTGCGCGTCGAGCGTCTGGGGGAGGAGCGAATTGCTCCAAAGACCGATACCGATGTGGTACTGGTGCTCTCGTGTGGTTCCGACCGCTTGGAGAGTGCCGTGCAGGAGCTCGTGATCGCCGGTGCGCCCGTGTGCGTGCTTGCTGAGTCTGCTGTGGAGGTGCCGTTTATCGAGGAGTCCACGCCCATGCTCGGCGTGGTAGCGGCAACCGATAAGACGTATCTGCTCGAGACGCTTGCCCGCTGGATTCTCGATCGCACCGACAAGGAAACGGCTTTTGCGGCGAACTTTGCCTTCATGCGCATCGCGGCGGCCAATCGTATCATCACCTCGTGCGCGCTCACCAATATGGCGACCGGTGCGCTGGTGTTTTTGCCGGGCGCCGATTATCCCGTTATGGCGCTGGCGCAGGTGGGCATGCTCTTTGAGCTCGCTGCCGTCTTTGGACGCGGCATTAAGCCCGAGCGCGGCTACGAGGTCGCGGGCGTGCTTGCCGGCGGCTTGGTGATCCGCGCGGTCACCCGCGCGCTCGTCAAGCAGACGCCGCATATTGGGTTTGCCGTCAAGGCGCTTACTGCTGCCGCGGGCACCTATGGCATGGGCCGTGCGCTCGTTTCGCTCTACGAGCGCGATGTCGACTACAGTCGTGCCAACGAGGTGGTCACTGCCACGTTCTCCCGCGTTCGCGATCTGGTGACCACGGTCGCGGGCGCTACCCGTCCTATGGCGTCCTATCAGGACGCATCAGATCTCGCTGCTTAGGGGTTTTCCGTTGCGCGTTGCATACCAAGATTGTTTTCATTTAATTGAGCCGTTGCTCGCCAAGGTCGAGAAGCCGAGTCGCTATATCGATCACGAGTGGGGCACGCTTTCCAAGGCCGATGCCGACTACCGTTGCTGCCTGATCTATCCGGATGTGTACGAGGTCGGTCTGCCCAACCAGGGCATCGCCATCCTCTACAACATCCTTAACCAGGCCGAGGGCATCTCCTGCGAGCGTGGCTATGTGCCGTGGCCCGATATGGGTGACGCTATGCGCGAGGCGGGCATTCCGTTGCTCTCGCTCGAGGGTGCAGCGCCGGTCGCTTCGTTTGATATCGTCGGTCTGCATGTGCCGCACGAGATGGCGGTGACGAACTTCCTCGAGGCACTCGACCTCGCTGGCATTCCACTGTTGGCGGCCGACCGAGGCGAAGACGACCCCATCATCATCGCCGGCGGCCCCTCGGTGTACAACCCCGAGCCGTACGCGGCCTTCTTCGATGCCATCCTCATCGGTGAGGGCGAGGAATCGCTGCTCGAGACCTGCCAGCTGCATCGCCGCCTGCGTGATGAAGGAGTCCCGCGCGCGCAGATTGTTGAGCAGCTTGCATCCATTGCCGGCAACTACGTGCCGTCGCTCTATGAGGTTCGTCACGACGAGCCCTGCTCGCGGCATGGCTACACCGTGCCGCGTGAAGGCAAGGATGCGCCTACTGTGGTCTACAAACGCGTCGTCGAGGATTTCGGCGCCACGAATCCGCTGTCGCAGTCGTGCGTACCCTATGCGCAGCTAGTCCACGACCGCCTGTCTATCGAGATCCTGCGCGGCTGCGCCCGCGGCTGTCGTTTTTGCCAGGCCGGCATGACGTATCGCCCGGTGCGCGAGCGCTCGGCCGACCAGATCGTCTCGTCGGTGATTCAGGGTCTGGAAAAGACCGGCTATGACGAGGTGTCGCTGACCTCGCTCTCCACGACCGACCACTCCTGCATTCGCGACGTGCTCGGCAGGCTCAACCGTCGCCTGGAGGATACGGGTATTCGCGTGTCTATTCCGTCGCAGCGCCTGGATTCGTTTGGCGTGGATATGGCCGAGTCGGTCGCCGGCGAAAAGAAGGGCGGCCTGACGTTCGCGCCCGAGGCCGGCAGCCAGCGCATGCGCGACATCATTAACAAGAACGTGACCGAGGAGGACTTGGACCGTGCGGCCAAGGCGGCCTTCGAGGCCGGCTGGAACCGTATGAAGCTCTACTTTATGATGGGCCTTCCCGGCGAGCGCGACGAGGACATCGTGGCCATCGCCAATCTGGCCGATCACGTGCTGGAGCTCGGTCGTTCCGTGGTGCCCAAGGCTCGTCGCGGCTCGATCTCGGTGTCCATCTCGGTTTCGGTCTTTATCCCCAAGGCTGCCACGCCGTTCCAGTGGTGCCCGCAGCTCGACTACGACGACGTCAAGCGTCGCCAGAAGCTGCTTATCACGAGCGTTCGCAACCGTGCCGTCCGCGTGCATTACCACGATGCCGAGACTTCGCTCATCGAGGCCGCGCTGTCCCGCGCCGGTCGCGACATGACGCCCGTCATCATCGATGCTTGGCGCTCGGGCTCTCGCTTTGACGCCTGGGTAGAGCATTTCTCGCTCGATAACTGGAAGGAGGCTGCTGCCAAAAACGGCATCGACCTCAATGAGCTCGTGCACCTGCCCTACGAGTTGGACTGGCGCCTGCCGTGGGAGCACGTGAGCCCCGGCTGCACGCGCGGCTTCCTCGAGCGCGAGTACCGTCGCTCGCTCGAGGGCGTCACGACTCCCGACTGCACCCGCACGTCGTGCACCGGCTGCGGGATCTGCCCCACGCTCCACGCCAAGAATGTATTGATGGGTGATCGCGCATGAGTGAGCGCCTGACCGACAACTCCTCGCTCTTTAGGCTTCGTGTTCGCTATGGCAAGCGCGATCGCCTTAAGTACCTAGGTCATCTCGAAGTAATCCATACCATTGAGCGCATCGTGCGCCGTGCGGGACTTCCCTATGCCGTCACGCAGGGCTTCTCTCCGCACATGCGCGTTGGCTTCTCTTCGGCGCTACCGGTGGGCACGTCGTCGACCTGCGAGTGGTATGACCTGTTTATGACCGAGTTCGTGGCGCTCGACGAGGCGTTTGGGCGCCTGGCTGCGGCGTCTCCGGCCGATCTGGCACCCATCGAGGCGGCGTACATCGACGTGCGCACGCCGGCCTTGACGGCGCAGCTCACGCGCTTGTCGTATCGCATCGACCTGCACTTGGATCCCGAGGCGCCCGTAAGCGCCGACGAGGTGCGCCGTGCGATCGACACGCTGCGCGCGGGCCACGGCATCGACTACGCGCGCGGAAAAAAGAGCAAGCGCTTGGATTTGGATCACACGCTCGTGGGCTATGAGCTCACGGCGGGGGAGCGCCCGGACCATTTGGTACTCATGCTCGACACCCATGCCGACAACGAGGGCTCCATGCGTCCGGAAATTTTGCTTTCCGCTGCTGATGTTTTGTTGCAGGGCTTGACCCCGGGCGTGGATGCACCTATTGTTTCCATCGGTATGCAAGACCTCGTGACCATCTGCTCCTACGATGTCGAGCGTCAGAATCAAGCATGCGAGGACGACGAGGGCCGACTCGTCAGCCCCATACCTGTGCGAACTTGTGGATTTGCTCCACATACTCGTTGACGGGGGTATTTTCGCCTGCTACTATATTCGGCTGTTGCACTAACTGATGCATGAAGGGCAAGTAAACATGTACGCAATCGTTAACACGGGCGGCAAGCAGTACAAGGTCGCCACCGACGATGTCATCACCGTCGAGAAGATCGAGGGCAATGAGGGCGACAAGGTCACCCTGCCGGTTATCTTCCTCAACGATGGTAAGAAGATCGTCACCGATCCCGACAAGCTGGCCAAGGCCAAGGTTACCGCTCAGATCGTTGAGCAGTTCAAGGGCGAGAAGCAGCTGGTCTTCAAGTTCCACAAGCGCAAGCGCTATCGTCGTCTGAAGGGTCACCGTCAGCAGCTCACCAAGCTGAAGATCGTGAAGGTTCAGGCTACCTCCCGCGCCAAGAAGGCTGTCAAGGCAGAGGCTGAGGCTGTTGCCGAGGCTCCCGTCGCCGAGTAGATTACACTCGTAACGAAAGAGTAGGTATACACAATGGCACACAAAAAAGGACTCGGTTCCTCCCGTAATGGCCGTGACTCCCGCGGTCAGCGCCTTGGCACGAAGCGCTATGCCGGCCAGACGGTAACCACGGGCACGATTCTCGTCCGTCAGCACGGCACGCACATCCACCCGGGTGAGAACGTTGGCCGTGGTAAGGACGACACGCTGTTCGCGCTGGTCGACGGTACCGTTGAGTTCCACAAGGGTATCAAGCACAGGGTCAGCGTACGCCCGCTCGCGAACGCGTAATTCACCCTTCATAGAGCACATATGTGGGAGGCACTTGAGTTTTAGGATTCAAGGGTCTCCCTCTTTTTTGTAGGAGGCGATTCTGTTGTCACAGTTCACCGATATCAGCCGCATTAACGTGTGCGGCGGCGACGGCGGAGCCGGATGCATGTCGTTTAGGCGCGAGGCATTTGTCCCCAAGGGCGGCCCCGATGGCGGCGACGGCGGTCGTGGCGGCAATGTCGTCATCCAGGCCGATGCTCAGCTGTCTTCGCTGATCGATTACCGCTTTAAGCATCACTTCCGCGCCGAGCGCGGCACGCACGGGCAGGGTGCCCGTCGTAACGGTAAGAGCGGCGAGGACCTGATTCTCAAGGTCCCTATGGGTACCGTGGTGCGCGAGCTCGACCCCGAGACGCAGACCCCGATGTTCGAGATTGCCGACCTCGTTCACGATGGCGAGCGCGTCGTCGTGGCGCCCGGCGGTGCCGGCGGCCTGGGCAACACGCACTTTGTGACGTCGGTGCGCCGCGCGCCCGCGTTCGCTCAGCTGGGCGAGCCGGCCGAGGAGCACTGGATCGAGCTCGAGATGAAGCTTATGGCCGATGCCGCGCTCGTGGGCTTTCCCTCGGTGGGTAAGTCATCGCTCATCGCGCGCATGAGTGCCGCTCGCCCCAAGATTGCCGACTACCCGTTTACCACGCTCGTGCCGAACCTCGGCATGGTGCGTGCCGGCGAATATTCTTACGTCGTTGCCGACGTCCCCGGTCTTATCGAGGGCGCGAGCGAGGGCAAGGGCCTGGGTCACCAGTTCCTGCGCCACATTGAGCGTACGGCCCTAATCATGCATGTCGTCGACATGACGGGTGGTTTTGAGGATCGCGATCCGGTCGAGGACTATCGCATCATCAACCGCGAGCTCGAGCAGTATGGCGCCGAGCTTTCGGAGCGTCCGCAGATCGTCGTTGCCAACAAGTGCGATGCGCCGGGCACGGCCGACAAGATTGCCGACCTCAAGCGCGCAGCGCTCGACGATGGACATATGTTCTTTGCCGTGTCTGCCGTGACGGGCGCCGGCCTCAACACGCTGATGCTTGCCGTGGGCGAGCAGGTGGCTAAGCTGCGCGCCGAGTTGGCTGTCTCGGATGAGCCGGTCGTTCTGCGCGACGATGAGTGGGAGCGCCGTCGCCTGCAGCGTGAGAAGCGTTTCCGCATTGTTCAGGAAGAGCCCGGTGCCTTCCGCGTGGTCGGTCGTGCCATTGAGCGTATGGTCATCCAGACCGACTGGGAAAACGAGGAAGCCGTCATTTACCTGCAGCATAAGTTTGCGCGTATGGGTGTTGACGACGCGCTCGAGAAGGCCGGTTGCCGTGCGGGCGACGAGGTCCGCATTTGCCAGCGCGCCTTTGACTTTGAGGGCGCCGAGGACTTCTCGGAGTACGAGGAGCTCGAGGATGCTGGCGAGGACGTTGCCGTTGAAGCCATTGACGTGGCCGATGCTGCGGATGAGGGAGTCGAGGTTGTCGATGCGGCGGATGCCGCGGGCGATGCCGAGACCTCGGAGGGCGAGTAAGCCATGTCGCTGCGCGGTGGAATCGGTCTGCCCGAGCTTCCTCTAGAGGACGGGCAGGAGTTTAGGCTCGGCATTATGGGTGGCACCTTTGATCCCATCCATTACGGGCACCTGGTGACCGCCGAGCAGGCGCGCGAGTCGCTCGACTTGGACGCTGTGCTCTTTATGCCGGCGGGCTCTCCTGCCTTTAAGCTTGACAAGCCGGTGACGCCTGCCGAGGACCGTTATGCCATGACGGTCCTCGCCACCGCCGCGAACCCGGCCTTTTTGGCGAGCCGGTTCGAGATCGACCGTCCGGGTGTAACCTATACGGCCGATACGCTTCATGCCCTTCGCGACTTTTACCCGCCGCAGGTAAAGCTCTACTTTATTACGGGCGCCGACGCGATTATCGATATCGTGACCTGGCATGATGCCGAACGAATCGCTGAGCTTGCTACCTTTATTGCGGCAACGCGACCGGGCTTTGATATCGATACGGCGCGTGCCCGAATCAAAGAGTCGGGGCTGCCGTTCGACGTGCGCTATATTCAGATTCCGGCGCTGGCGATCAGCTCGACGAACATTCGTAAGCGTGTTGCCCGCGGTATGAGCGTACGCTATCTTACGAGCGAGTCCGTGCTCGGCTACATTCGCAAACGCAGGCTATATGCCGATTTGGGCCAAGAAGATTTTGAGTGATGGGGGTCTACGTTGTCGGTAGAGGATCAGTTTGAGGGCGATGAGCGCGCGCTGCTCAGGCGCATTCAAGAGCTGCTCGATGTTCGCATGAAGGATAAGCGCAAGCGCTATGTGCATTCGCTGGGTGTTGCCGAGACCGCACTTCATCTGGCCGAGGTCTACGGCGTCGACCGCTTTGATGCCGCTGCCGCCGGCTTGATCCACGACTGGGACAAGGTGCTTTCCGATGACGAGCTGGTCACGCGCGCTCTGCATTACGGCATTAAGATTGCCGGCTCTCCTTCTGCCGCGACGCCACTTTTGCATGGCCCTGTTGCCGCCTATGAGCTTCCGCAGCTTTTTCCCGAGCTGTCGCCGGCCGTTTTCCAGGCTGTCGACCGTCACACCGTGGGTGCCTGCGACATGACGCCGCTCGATATGGTGGTCTTTGTGGCCGATGCCATCGAGCCCAACCGCCACGGTGACTATGCGCATGCGCTGCGCAAGATGGTGGGGGAGTCGACGCTCGATGAGTTGTTCTTCTCCTGTTTTGCGCAGGGTCTGGTCTATGTGATCCAGTCCGGGCGCTATCTTTATCCCACGGCTATTTCGATTTACAACCATTATGCCCAGCTGCGTTAGCTCGGGCTGTCTAGAAAGAGGTATTCCATGGCCGACGAGACCATGACCGACGAGCAGATTCTTGAAGGTGTGGAGCACAAGAGCTTCGTCGCCACGTCCGACCGCACTGCCGCCTCGCTGTCTGCGAGCGGTGTCGCCGCCGAGGATGTCGCCCGCGCCGCCGCGCAGGCCGCCTACGACAAGAAGGGCGAGGACGTTCAGGTGCTCGACCTGACCGAGCTTTCCGACGTATGCGACTACTTTGTGCTTGCCACCGGTACCAACAACCGCCAGGTCGATTCTATCGTCGACGAGATCGAGGAGAAGGTCGCCGAGGCTTGCGGCGAGCACCCGTTCTCCATCGAGGGTCGCGAGCAGAAGACCTGGATGCTCATGGACTATGGTTCGGTTGTCGTCCACGTCTTCACTCCCGAAGCCCGCGACTTCTACCGCCTCGAGAAACTCTGGGGAGACGCCCCCCAGCTCCCCCTCAACCTCCTCTAGTAGCTCATTTGAGACGGGGTTAGCTACCCTCACGCATATCGCCGGGCAGTTGCGGTTTTCCGCACCTGCCCGGCTTTCTTTTTGCCCAAAGGCGGTTAATCGTTGAAACGGGATTGGCGGCCGAAGGAAAGGGCGGTGTCGCCGAATTTGTCTCGGACGGCGTCGATGGCGACGGAGAGGTCGCGGCGGTCGCTGGATTGGGCTCCGCGGTCATCGATCTCGCAGAACAGGTCAGTCTGGATGCCGCCTTGGTGGTCGAAGTCGCTCATGCCGATGCCGGCTAAGCGAACATGCATGCCTTCTTGCCAGATGTTGTCGAGCAGTTCGAGTGCAACCGCCACGAAGATGTTCTCATCGTCGGTTGGATGAGGCAGCCGGCGCTGTGCCGAGCGACCGTTTCCATACGAATACTTGAGCTTGAGCGTCACCGTGGCGCCCGTTAGTCCCTGACGGCGCAGGCGGCGTCCCACTGACTCGCCCAGCAGCGCAATCGCCGCCTCAATATCCCCACGCTCAGTCAAATCTTTAGCAAAGGTGCGTTCATTGCTGACCGATTTGACCTCGCGCTCTTCATCGAGACTCGTGACTTCGGAGATTTCGAGTCCTTGCGCACGCTGGCGCATGCGTTCGCCGTTGACGCCAAAAATAGAGGCCAAGGTGGATTCCGGTGCACGTGATAGCTCGCCGAGGGTGTAGATGCGCATGCGGCGCAGTCGCTCCTCGGCCGAGCGCCCGATGCCGCTCATGGCAGATACCGGCAGCGCGGCCAAAAAGCGCTGCTCGGTTCCGGGGCGCACGATGGTCAGCCCAAACGGCTTATCCCGCTCGCTTGCGATTTTTGCGACCGTCTTGTTGCAGCCCACGCCAATGGAGCACGTCACTCCCAGCTCTGCCACGCGATCGCTTATACGCCGCGCAACCAGCAGCGGGTCTTCGGGCGCAAAGCGACCCGGTGTGATATCGATAAAGGCTTCGTCGATGGATACGCGCTCAACGCGCGGGGTCTCGTCGGCGAGAATCGCCATGACCTGCGCGCTGACCTCGCGGTAGCGATTAAAATGCCCATGCGTCCAAATGGCTTGCGGGCACAAGCGCCGCGCCTCGGCCGAGGCCATGGCAGAGTGCACGCCAAAGCGACGTGCCTCATACGAACACGTGGACACGACGCCACGCGAATCGGCGTCTCCGCCCACGATGAGCGGCTTTCCGCGCCATTCGGGATGATCGAGCATCTCCACGCTCGCAAAAAACGCATCAAGGTCCATCAGGCCCACCGCCGGACCCGTCCAGGGCGGCGGCGTGACGCCCATGGCATCCTCATAACCGTATGTATGTTCGCGTCTTTCCATGTCATGAGTATACCGCGCAGCTCATGTGGGGTGCGTGTATGTGCTTGCAAATCCTGAATTCTTGTCTAAGATATGGATTTGCCCTCGACTACACCGAAGAAGTTGGTCTCACGGACTTCATCTGCCCGCGTCGATGGCGTATTATGTTCAGCTGTTTGTTTGTAGTTGCAGCCTAAAGCTGCTTGGTTGGAGGAGTTTCCTTTGGCAGTCAAGATTCGCCTTGCTCGTCACGGCGCTAAGAAGCGTCCGTACTACCGTGTCGTCGTCGCCGATTCCCGCGCCCCGCGTGACGGTCGTATCATCGAGGAGGTTGGCCGCTACAACCCGATGACCGCCCCCAAGACCATCAACCTCGACCTCGAGAAGATCGCCGACTGGCAGTCCAAGGGCGCTCAGCTCACCGACGCCGTCGCCGCTCTGGTCAAGGCCGCCAACGAGGGCGAGAAGACCGAGACCGTCGTCAAGAAGTCCAAGAAGCAGCTCGCCAAAGAGGCCGAGGCCGCTAAGGCTGCCGCTGAGGCCGCTGAGGGCGCCGAGGAGTAAATCGTGCCTGAGGTTGACGCTGCACAGCTCGAGGGTGAGGCAATGCTCTCAGATCGCATCGCCGATCTCGTCGAATATCTCGTTGTTCAGATCGTCGACGACCCGGATTCCGTGAGCCTTGAGGTCATCGATGGTGACGACGCCTCTACGATTGAGGTTTCGGTCGCCGAGGATGACGTCGCTAAGGTCATCGGCCGTCGTGGCCGTACCATCAAGGCCATTCGCACGCTCGCCCGTGCACTGGCCGCTCGCCTCGACACTGCTGTCGAGGTAGAGGTTCTGGGCTAGGACCTTGAGGTCCCAGTACAAAAACATCGCCCGTGTTGTCAAGCCGCACGGAAGGAAGGGGGAGGTCCTCGCACAGCCGCTGCGGGGGCTTCCTTCTGTATTAGAGCCTGGTATGCGCGTCGCCCTGACGCCGCCGGCGCTCAAGCGCGACCGCTTTTGCACGGTCGTGTCCGTCACCGATACGGGCGATGGCGATCTGGTCTCGTTTGAGGGCATTGACGACTTGACGGCCGCCGAGGGCATCACGGGATGCTACGTGCTGGCAAATCGTGACGATTTTGAGCTCGATTCGCTCGACACTGCCTATACCGACCTGATGGGTCGCGAGGTGGTCGACGAGCGCTTCGGTTCGCTCGGTACGATCGTCGAGATCATGTCGACGCCCGCCAACGATGTTTGGGTTGTCGAGGGTGATCGGTACGGCGAGGTACTGATTCCCGTGATCGAGCAGGTCGTGCTCGATCTTCCCGACACAGGAACAATTTCCGTCCACGTTATGGACGGCCTGATCGATATGGACAAGTAGGGAGGACAACATGCTGATCGAGACCCTTTCGGTCTTTCCCGAGATGTTTGAGCCCGTCATGTCCACATCGATCTTGGGCCGCGCCCGCAAGGCCGGCCTTTTTGATTTTAAGGCGTATAACCTGCGCGACTGGACGCACGACCGCCATCGTACTGTCGATGACGAGCCGTACGGCGGCGGGCAGGGCATGCTCATGAAGGTCGAGCCTATCGCAGAGGCCATCGAGGCCATTAGCGCAGAGGGTCCCAAGCCCACTGTGGTGTTCTTTACCCCCTGTGGCGAGCCTTTTACGCAGCGTGTGGCCGAGCGCCTGCTCAAAAGTGAGCGCCTGCTGTTTGTGTGCAGTCGCTACGAGGGCGTCGACGAGCGCGCGTATGCGTATGCCGATGAGCGTCTGTCGATCGGCGACTACGTGCTCACGGGCGGCGAGCTTCCCGCTATGGTCGTTGCCGATGCCGTCGTACGCCTGATTCCCGGCGCCCTGGGCGACGAGATGAGCAACGTGGACGAGTCGTTCTCGACCGCCGAGGATGGAGGCCTGCTCGAGTACGCGCAGTACACCCGTCCTGCCGAGTTCAACGGCGAGGGCGTGCCTCCGGTGCTCGTGAGCGGCGATCACGCCAAGGTCGATGCCTGGCGTCGCAAGAACGCCATCGAGCGCACCTGCCGCTGGCGTCCCGATCTGATCGAGACGGCGCGGCTCACGCCCGAGGAGCGCGCTTACGCGCAGGAGATCCTTGACGCTTCGTATTCGCAGAGCGAGGAGTGAGTATGGTTCCTACGCAACATTCCGCGTTGAGGGGCGCTTTTGAGTGGATCGCGGTCATCGCGATCGCGCTCGTGGCCACCTTCCTGATCCGCACCTTTGTGGTCGAGCCCTTTGTGGTGCCCACCGGCTCTATGGAGGACACGATCGAGATTGGCGACCAGATCCTGGCACAAAAGGTGAGCCTCGAGCTCGGTCAGCCCGTCAAGCAGGGCGATATCGTGGTGTTTCACAACCCCGATGGCACCTCCGAGCATGATGTTCTTGTCAAGCGTGTTATTGCCACGGCCGGCCAGACGGTCGACCTGCAGGATGGCAAGGTGGTCGTTGACGGCCAAGCGCTCGACGAGGACTATACGACGGGCATGAGCTGGCCACTTTCGGTCCAAGCACCCGGCACTCAGGTAAGCTATCCCTACACCGTTCCCGACGGGTGCGTGTGGGTGATGGGCGACAACCGCGAAAACTCTGCCGACTCACGCTACTTTGGTCCCGTCGATCGCTCTGATTTGATCGCTGTGGCACTCGTTCGCTACTGGCCGCTCAACCGCATCGGCGCTATCGACTAAAAACCGCTATAGTACAGTACCTAACCGTGTAATCGTTTCGACGAGGGGATATTAGAGGCATGAACGCTTCATCGCTTTCCTTCCAAGACATCATCCTGCGCCTCCAGCAGTACTGGGGCGAGCAGGGCTGCGTCATTATGCAGCCCTATGACTCCGAGGTCGGTGCCGGTACCTTCCATACCGCGACCACGCTGCGCTCGCTCGGTCCCGCCGAGTGGCGCACCTGCTATGCGCAGCCTTGCCGCCGTCCCGCCGACGGCCGCTACGGCGAGAACCCCAACCGCATGCAGCACTACTATCAGTTCCAGGTGCTCATCAAGCCCTCACCGGTCAACGCCCAGGAGCTTTACCTGGGGTCTCTTGCCGCTATCGGTCTGGACCCCAACGACCATGACGTCCGCTTTGTCGAGGACGACTGGGAGAGCCCGACGCTCGGCGCCTGGGGCCTTGGCTGGGAGGTCTGGCTCAACGGCATGGAGGTCACGCAGTTTACGTACTTCCAGCAGGTAGGCGGCATCGAGGTCGACCCCGTGCCCGTCGAGATCACCTATGGCCTAGAGCGCATTGCCATGTATGCGCAGGGCGTTAACTCGGTCTACGACTTGGTGTGGAGCTACCTGCCCGACGGCACGCCCATGACCTATGGCGACGTGTTCCTCGAGAACGAGCGCGAGTTCAGTGCCTATAACTTTGAGGTCGCAAACGTCGAGATGATGCGTCAGAAGTTTGACGACTACGAGGCCGAGTGCCATTCCTGCCTGGAGCGCAAGCTGCCGCTGCCGGCATATGACTGCGTCATGAAGTGCAGCCACGCTTTCAACCTGCTCGATGCTCGCGGCGCCCTGTCCGCGGTCGAGCGTGCCAACTACATCCTGCGCGTCCGCGCCGTCGCCAAGGCGTGCTGCGAGGCCTACATGGCCGAGGTCGCCGGAGTCAACGAGAATGCCGATCAGGAAGGCGAGGTGGCGTAAGCCATGGCAGACGCTAAGGATTTCCTGTTTGAGATCGGTACGGAAGAAATGCCCTCCGCACCGCTGAACAATGCCGTCAAGCAGCTTGGCACCATGATCGCCAAGGGTCTCGACGAGGCCGGTCTGGCCCACGGCGAGGTCCGTGTGATCTCGAGCCCGCGCCGCCTGGCTGCGCTCGTTGCCGACGTCGCCACCGCGACCGACGAGGTTCACGAGGTCAAGCGCGGCCCCGCGGCCAACATCGCCTTCGATGCCGATGGTAACGCCACCAAGGCCGCCCAGGGCTTCGCCCGCAAGTGCGGTGTGGCTGCCGAGGACCTGGTTCGTCGCGAGGACACTGACGGTCGCGAGTATGTGTTCGCTGCGAAGAACATTCCCTCCGCACCGGCCACCCCGATCCTGACGGCCCTGTGCGAGAAGACTATCGCTGGCCTGCAGTGGCCCAACTACCGCTCTCAGCGCTGGGGTCACGAGCATGCGACCTTTGTTCGTCCGGTCCGCTGGATCTGCTGTCTTTTGGGCGAGGATGTTGTGCCCGTGTCGTTTGCCGACGTGACGAGTGACAACACCACGCGTGGTCATCGCGTACTTGGCCCCGGTGACCATGTGGTTGCCAGCCCCGCCGTCTACGAGCAGGTGCTCGAGGACGCCGGCGTGCTTTCTGCCGAGCGCCGCCGCGAGGCCATCCTTGCCGGTATCGCCGAGGTCGAGGCCGCTCGCCCCGGTTGCCATGTCGACACGCCCAAGAAGGTCTTTGAGGAGGTCATCAACCTCTGCGAGTGGCCGACGGTGCTCGTCGGTACCTTCGATGAAGAGTTCCTCAAGGTCCCGCACGAGATCATCTGCGAGTCCATGCTCACCAACCAGCGCTACTTCCCGATCTATGACGGCGAGGGCAAGCTCACGCGTGAGTTCGTGGTCGTCTCCAACAGCAAGCCCGAGAATGCCGAGCGCGTGATCGACGGCAACGAGCGCGTTGTGCGTGCCCGTCTGGACGATGCCAAGTTCTTCTACGAGGAGGACCTGAAGATCTCCCTCGACGAGTTCCGTGATCGTTTGGCCAAGGTTGCCTTCCAGGAGAAGCTCGGTAGCGTGCTCGCCAAGTCCGAGCGCATCGAGCAGCTCACACTCGCTATTGCCCGTGAGGCTCATCTGGGCGCCCATCTTGCCGCTGACGCTGCTCGCGCCGCGCACCTGTGCAAGGCCGACCTGGTGTCTAACGCCGTCGTTGAGTTCACGAGCCAGCAGGGCGTGATGGGCGGTTATTACGCGACCGCGATGGGGGAGAATGACGAGGTCGCCCATGCCATCCGCGATCACTATCGTCCCCGCTTTGCCGGTGACGAGTTGCCCGAGGGCACCGCTGGCTGCATCGTGGCCTGCGCTGACAAGCTCGATACCATCGCCGGTATCTTTGCCATCGGCGAGCCCCCGACCGGCTCTTCGGACCCCTACGCGCTGCGTCGTGCCGCTATCGGCATCATCAACATCCTGCGCGACCGTCTGCCGATCGATCCCACGTCGCTTATCGACTTTGCCCTTGAGCTCTATAGCGAGCAGGGTATCGAGTTCGACGCCGCCGAGGTCGCTCAGCAGGTTCGCGACTTCTTCCACGGCCGTCTGGTGAGCATGGCCCGCGACGAAAAGATCCCGGCCGATACCGTTGCCGCCGTCTCCGCGGTGCACATCATCGCCCCGTCCGTCTTCTTCGCCCGCTGCGCCGCCCTCGACGAGGCCCGCAAGAACGACGCTGAGACGTTCGATAACCTGGCGACCGCCTATGCCCGCGCCGCGCACATCTCCAAGCCCGAGCTGGGCGCGGAGTACGACCGTGCCCTGATGGGCGAGGTCGAGCTCGCGCTTGCCGATGCCTCCGAGGCTGCTCAGACCGCTGTCGACGCCGCCCTTGCTGCCAAGGATTACCCGGCCGCATTTGCCGCCCTTGCCGCCCTGCGCGCCCCCATCGACCGCTTCTTCGACGAGGTCATGGTCATGGACAAGGACGAGCAGCTTCGCGATAATCGCCTTAAGCTGCTCAACCGCTTCGAGGCCGTTTTCTCCGGCATCGCAAACATCGGTGAGCTTGCTCGCAAAAAGTAAGCCAGCCTGCGCATAAGCGCAAAAGGAGCCCCGCATGAATTGCCCGGTCACCGCTCGTCCCACCGTTATCGTTATCTCCGACTCGCTCGGTGATACCGCTTGTGAGGTGGTGCTTGCGGCGTCCGGGCAATTTGATGAAGGGGCTTTTCGTCTCTTGCGCCTGCCCAAGGTGAACTCGGTGGAGCAGGTCAAGTCGTTTGTGGGTCCGCGCGTCGATGCCGATCATCGCGATATTGCCGTGTTCCACACCATTGTCGATCCGGCGCTTCGCGCCCGTGTGCTCGATTACCTGGGCATGCTGCATATCCGTTCGGTCGACCTGATCGGCCCGACGCTCGCCGTGCTATCGTCGCTCATCGGTGTGCCGCCCAAAGGCGTCGCGGGCGTGATTCACAGGACCGATGACCGCTATTTCCATCGTATCGAGGCCATGGAATATTTCGTTGAGCACGATGACGGGCGCGGTTGCGACGATTTGTCGGGTGCCGATATCGTGCTGCTGGGCGTATCGCGCACGTCCAAGACGCCGCTGTCGATGTATCTGGCTTATCAGGGCTACAAGGTTGCCAATGTTCCGTTGGCCCATGGCATGGAGCCGCCGAAGTCGATTTACGAGGTCGACCCGATGCGCCTGTTCGGCCTGATTTCGACCGTCGACGTTATTTCCGAGATTCGCGATAGCCGCTTGGGCGATGACTACGCTCGTGCCGTTGCCGGCTCCTATGCCGAGCCCGAGAGCGTGCGCAGCGAGCTCGAGGAAGCCCGTTCCCTCATGAAGCGGCTAGGCTGCTTTGTGGTGCGTACCGACGGCAAGGCCATCGAGGAGAGCGCTGCCGAGATCATTAGCCACTTGGAGGAAATCCAAGAAGCCCGTGCCCGCCGCGCCGCCCGTCGAGCCTAACAGTAGCAGCATTTTGATAAAGCGATTTAGCAAAAATATCGCATCTGACCTGCACCTTCTTACAGTGGTATCTTCATAATGTAACCATCTTTACCTACCATTTACCGCCAGTTTTAGCACGTTTACCAAACCGCGCATCCTCTGCTTAAGCCCGCTCAAAACCCGCCGTATAGTTCCCTCATGGCCCGCATCTGGCGGGTCGATTCGTTACCACGGTCGTGTGCGTAAGCGCATGGAAGGGGAAGTATCGTGAGCGATTGCAAGAGGGTTTACCGTTTTGGAACCGACGCCCAGGGCACCTGTGTCACCGAGGGCGACAAGTCCATGAACTTCGTGCTTGGCGGCAAGGGCGCAAACCTTGCCGAGATGAGCCGCATCGGCCTGCCGGTTCCCGGTGGTTTTACCATTACCTGCCAGACCTGTGTCGAGTACTCCGGTGCCGGCAACGTCTGGCCCGAAGGCGCGCTCGATGAGATCGTTGCCGCCGAGGAAGACCTCGAGTCCCGCTGCGGCAAAAAGCTCGGTGACGCCTCCGATCCGCTGCTCGTGTCGGTTCGCTCGGGCGCTCCGTTTTCCATGCCCGGCATGATGGACACGGTCCTCAACTTAGGCCTCAACGACGACTCCGTTCAGGGGCTCATCGCTCAGACGCAAAATCCGCGTTTTGCCTGGGATAGCTACCGCCGCTTTATTCAGATGTTCTCCAACGTCGTTATGGGCGTCGACGCTGACCTGTTCGAGAACGCGCTGACCCGAGCACGCCTGGTCGCTGGTGTTCGCGTCGATTCCGAGCTTTCGGCCGAGGATCTGCAGGAGCTCGTCGAGACCTTCAAGGGGATTTTCTCTGAGAACGTCGATGCTTCCCTGTATCCCGAGCTCGAGGTTGCTGACGGCAAGCCTGTCTTCCCGCACGACCCGGAGCTTCAGCTACGCCTTGCCATCCAGGCCGTCTTTGGCAGCTGGATGAACGAGCGTGCCTGCATCTACCGCAAGCAGCATGGCATTTCCGACGACCTCGGCACCGCCGTCAACGTGCAGGCCATGGCCTTTGGCAACAAGGGCGAGACCTCTGCGACTGGCGTCGCCTTTACGCGCAACCCGGCCGATGGCACTAAGGAGTTCTACGGCGATTTTCTGGTTAACGCCCAGGGCGAGGACGTCGTCGCCGGCATCCGCAACACCGAGCCCATTGCCGACCTCAAGACCACCCCGGGCCTCGAGTCCGCAGGTGAGGAGCTCGAGCGCGTGTTCCTGACGCTCGAGGATCATTATCGCGATATGTGCGATATCGAGTTCACCATCGAGCAGGGCAAGCTCTGGATGCTCCAGACCCGCGTGGGCAAGCGCACCGCCACCGCCGCCCTGCGCATCGCTATCGAAATGGTCGAGGAGGGCCTGATCACCCGCGAGGAGGCCGTGAGCCGCATCGATCCCGCGCAGCTCGACCAACTCCTGCACCCGCAGTTTGACGCCTCCAAGAAGTACGAGACGCTGGCCAGCGGTCTGAACGCCAGCCCCGGTGCCGCCGTGGGCGAGGTCGTGTTCTCGAGCGACGACGCCGTCGCGCGCGCCAACGAGGGCCACAAGGTCATTCTGGTTCGCTGGGAGACCAACCCCGATGACCTGAAGGGCATGGTAGCCGCCGAGGGCATCCTGACCAGCCACGGTGGCAAGACGAGCCATGCCGCCGTTATCGCCCGCGGCATGGGTACGCCCTGCGTCTGTGGCGTTGAGCGCTTCCATATCGACGCCGCCGAGAAGGTCGTGCGCATCGAGGGCAGCGACCGCGTATTGCACGAGGGCGATGTCATCTCCATCGACGGCACCCAGGGCATCGTCGTCGATGGTCCCGTCGACCTGGTCTCCGCCGAGCTTACCGGCGACCTGGACACCATCCTGTCCTGGGCCGACGAGATTCGCCTGGACGAGACCTGTGGCCATGCCAACCATGTGCGCGTCAACGCCGACAATCCTGAGGATGCCGAGCTCGCCCTCGAGTTTGGCGCCGAGGCCATTGGCCTGTGCCGCACCGAGCACATGTTCCTGGGTGACCGCAAGAACATCATCCAGAGCTTTATCCTGTCTGACGATGAGGCCGTGAAGCAGCAGGCCCTGGCCGACCTGCTCAAGGTTCAGACCGAGGACTTCCTGGCGATGTTCAAGACCATGTCCGGTCGCGATGTGGTCGTCCGCCTGCTCGATCCGCCGCTTCATGAGTTCCTGGATAATCCTCGCGAGCTCGAGGTTGCCATCACCAAGAAGGAAGCCGCTGGCGCCAGCGAGGAAGAGCTTGCCGTCCTGCGCACCCGCCTGCGTCGTATCGACGGCATGGTCGAGTCGAACCCCATGCTCGGCCTACGCGGCGTGCGCCTGTCCGTCGTCTTTAGCGATCTGCCGCTCATGCAGGTCCGCGCCGTCGCCACGGCTGCCGCCCGCCTTATCAAGGAGGGCGTCGACCCGCGCCCCGAGATTATGGTCCCGCTCGTTTCCATTACGGCCGAGCATGTTCAGACCCGCGAGGTTATCGAGCGCGTGATCGCCGAGGTTTCCGTCGAAGAAGGCGTCGAGCTCAATATTCCCGTGGGCACGATGCTCGAGCTGCCGCGCGCCTGCATGGTCGCTGACGAGATCGCCCATCACGCAGACTTCTTCTGCTTTGGCACCAACGACCTCACCCAGACGACCTTCGGTTTCTCGCGTGACGACGCCGAGGCTAAGTTCATCCCGCTGTACATGCATAAGAAGATCTTGAAGGACAATCCCTTCGAGACCATCGATACGGCGGTGCTCGAGCTGGTGCGCATGGCCGTCGAGAAGGGCCGAGCCACCAACCCCGACATGCACTTTGGCGTGTGCGGCGAGCACGGCGGCGACCCCAAGTCCATCAAGGGCCTGTTTAACGTGGCCGACGTGGACTACGTGTCCTGCTCGCCCTACCGCGTGCCCCTCGCACGCCTGGCTGCCGCTCAAGCCAAGCTCGAGGCCAAGCGTTCCGCCTAACGTTTTGGGTTTAGACGCCTAGCGTAGCCCCCTTCATGCCGCCCGTCTCATTCGTGAGACGGGCGGTTATCATGTGCGGGTTTTGTCTTTTTGTCTGCGTAAAAAATTGTTCTTGCAGCAGAAACCCGCGCGTGTATACTCGAATATGTTTGTTCAACTACGTGCCGGCCAAGGTGGTACGGCACCTCTAGAAGAGTAAGGAATTGCACATGGATTACATCCGCGCAATCGAGCGTCAGCAGATCCGCGAGGACATTCCTCAGGTTCGCGTCGCCGACAACGTCAAGGTTCACTACCGCATTAAGGAAGGCGACCGCGAGCGCATCCAGGTCTTCCAGGGCGACGTCATCCGCATGGCCGGCGCCGGTGCCCGCGAGACCTTCACCGTCCGCAAGATGTCCTTCGGTGTCGGTGTTGAGCGTACCTTCCCGCTTCACAGCCCGAAGATCGCCAAGCTCGAGGTCGTTCGTCATGGTCGCGTCCGTCGCGCCAAGCTGTACTACCTCCGCGACAAGGTGGGCAAGGCTGCTCGCATCCCCGAGAAGCGCTAAGAAGATCGCAGCGTCTGTCCACTCGTTTGGACGTAAGGGTCACCTTCGGGTGGCCCTTCTTTTTATCTGATTTGCATGCAAGGAGGGCCTGGTATGGCCAACATGACGAGCTCGGTTTCGGCATCGCAGGTTGCCGGTGAGTTGGCGAGCGCTACGTTTGAGGAGATTCCTGCCCTCGTGGAGCATTATCGCGAGGACCCGCGCCAGCAGGTGATCAAGGCTTGCGAGCGTGCTCTTAAGCGCCATGCCAAGGAGCTTGCCGAGCGCGAGCGCGTCAATGACATGTACGAGCTTATGCATGAGCTTGGCGGCGATGGGGTGGTCGTTGGTGTCGACGAGGTGGGTCGCGGATCGGTGGCCGGTCCTTTGACGGTATGCGCCGTCTGTCTTCCCATGGAACCGCGCGTCTGGGGTATCAACGATTCCAAAAAGCTCACGCCCGCGCGCCGCGAGTTGCTCTCAGTGAAGATTGCCGAGGTGGCGACGGCGATCGGTTTTTGCCATATCGCGCCTAAGGATATCGATGAGATGGGCATGGCCCGCGCAATCCGCGCTGCCGTTGTGGGCGCCGTGGCCGATACGGGGCTCGAGCCCGACTGCGTCCTCATGGACGGTAACCCCTTGGGCGCCGTTCCCAACGAGCGCGATGTGGTGAAGGGCGATGCCAAGATCGCCTGCATCGCCGCGGCGTCCATCATGGCCAAGGTCACGCGTGACGAGATGATGGTCGAGTACGACGCCGAGTACCCCGAGTACCATCTGGCCGAGTCGAAGGGCTATGCGAGCCCCGAGCACATCGAGGCCATTCGCAAACATGGACTTTGTCCGCTGCACCGCGTGAGCTTTTGCGGAAACTTTCTGCAGACTGAGCGCCTTTTCTAGGTCAATTGTGGAGACAGGGACCTCTGGGGTTTTATAAACCTGCTGGTAGCGGGCCGTATGCAACACCATTGCTGCGTACGGCCCGTTTTTTGACGGCATTTGGTCAGCTTTTGGTTTGCTTCCGGTACTTACCCGCATGAAAGGTGCTCTCATCATCGGGGCAATGCAGTGTGCGGGAAAGGAGACCCCATGAGTGCCGCAAGCAAAAAGAGTAAGACGCAGCAGCTCAAGGAGTGTTGGGAAAACGGCAAGCTCGACTGCGGGGCGATGACGCCCGAGTTTATCAAGGGACTCAGTCCTCGCGAGCTGGGCATGCTGGGCGAGCTGATCACCATCGACTACTTTAACGAGCGCGGCTACACCTTGCTGGAGCAGGGTTAT
Organism: uncultured Collinsella sp.; assembly: GCA_902493535.1. Lineage (GTDB taxonomy): Bacteria > Actinomycetota > Coriobacteriia > Coriobacteriales > Coriobacteriaceae > Collinsella. Next base: position 46,470 of record CABUQG010000002.1, read on the forward strand.
CGTTGCACCGAGGGCGAGGCCGACCTGGTGCTGCTCGATGAGCTCGACGATGTCGTGGTGATGGCCGAGGTCAAGACCAGACGCGTTGCGCTGGATTGCAGCACGCGGGTCTTTCCCGAGGAGGCCGTGGACGCCCAAAAGCAACGTCGCTACCGCCGCATCGCAAGTTGCTATCTCATGGAGCATTATCCGCTCAAGGCGATTCGCTTCGATGCCGTGGGCGTTACCATTCGCGGCGGGCATATCGCCGAGATCGAGCACCAGTACAACGCGTTCGATTGGCAGGTGTCGTGATGGCGTTCGAGACGTTTGCCGTTCACGCGGCCTGCATCCGCGGCGTCGAGGCGATTCCCGTCACGGTCGAGGTCTCGCTTGCCGGCGGCGTTCCGGGCATCCAGATGCTCGGCATACCGAGTATGGAGGTGATGGAGTCGCGCGGTCGTATTCGCTGCGCGATGCGCTCCGCCGGGTTCGAGATCCCGCGCTCGGGCATTACGGTCAATCTGGCGCCCGGCGATATCCGCAAGACCGGTAGCGGCTTTGATCTGCCCATCGCCATCGCGGTATTGGCGGCCGATGGGCAGATTCCCCGCGACAACCTCGATCGTTGTCTTATCGCTGGTGAGCTTGGCTTGGACGGTACGGTGCTTCCTGTCAAGGGCGAGGTGGCGTTTCAGTTATTGGCGCGTGATTTGGGGCTGTCCTTTATCGCCGGCAGGTCAGACCAGCATGTGCCACTCGCGGGCGTGGATTGCGGATTCATCGATCATTTGTCTCAGCTTGCTCATGGTATGGGCGATGCCGCGCGGCACTACTTGGATTCCGAGGGCGTCGAGGCGACCTTTGAGCCTGAGCTCGACTATGCCGACGTGCTGGGGCAGGAAGTCGCTAAACGCGGCATGGCGCTTGCGGCGGCAGGAGAACTCGGCTTGCTCATGATCGGGTCTCCGGGATCGGGCAAGACGATGCTCGCACGCCGTATGACCGGCATCCTGCCCGAGCTTTCCGTCGAGGATCAACAGGAGGCGCTGTGCATCCATTCGGTTTTGGGCGAGAACATTGATGGCTTGTTGGCGGGGCACCGGCCCTTCCGCAGTCCCCATCACAGTATTTCGACCGCAGGCCTTATCGGCGGCGGACGCCCGGTGCACCCGGGAGAGATCAGCCTTGCTCATGGCGGCGTGCTATTTTTGGACGAGCTTGCCGAGTTTCCCACGGGTGTGCTGCAGACGCTGCGTCAGCCTATCGAACGCGGCTACGTCAGGATCGTACGCGTCGACGGGGCTTTTTCCTTCCCGTCGCGCTTTCAGCTGCTGGCTGCGAGCAATCCCTGCCCCTGCGGCTTTTTGGGCGATCGCGAGGTACCGTGTCGCTGCTCGGCGGCGATGGTCGAGCGCTATCGGTCTAAACTGCGCGGTCCTTTGGCCGACCGTATCGACATGATGATCGATGTGACCCGTCCCGACCCTCAGGTGATTATCGAGGGCGCGGAGGGTATGTCGTCGGCCGAGTTACGTGACTACGTTGTGCGCGGTCGCGCCTTTCGCGCCTGGCGCGAGTCCCGTATGGACGATGCGGATGCCGAGGCCGAGGATGACGAGACACGGTCCATTGACGGCGTCGTTTCGACCTTTGAGCTCGATGATGCGGCGGAGAAGTGTGTGCTCGGTCTGTCCAAACGCACGCATCTCACGGGCCGCGGCATCGTGCGCCTGGTGCGTATCGCGCGTACAATCGCCGACGTCGCCGAGAGCGAGCAAGTGACGCAGGATCACGTACTCGAGGCGGCGATGTACCAGGGAAGGAGGGACCAATGATGGCCGAGGGAACCTTCGAGCTGCATCCAGGCGATGCGTTGTATCCCGAGACCGTTTTGGAGCTTTCTGATATACCCCAGACGCTTTATGTGCGCGGCAACCCCGAGGTGCTTTCGACGCCCGCGCTCTCCATCATCGGCGCGCGCAAGGCCTCGCCGTATGGTCTTGCCGTGGCAGAGCTTGCGGCGAAGGTGGCGGTTGAGGCGGGAGTGACGGTAGTTTCGGGCGGTGCGGTCGGTTGTGACCAGGCCTCGGGTTGGGCTGCGGTCAACGCCGGCGGCAAACACGTTGTGGTGCTGGGGACGGGCGCCGACGTGGTCTACCCGCGTTCGAGCGCGGGGCTGATTACGCGCACGCTTGATACGGGTGGCGCGGTCGTGTCGATCTCTCCGTGGGGCATGGGTCCGCGCAAGTTCGCCTTTCCGCGCCGCAATCGCGTAATCGCGGCCCTGTCGCAAGCCCTCTTTGTATCCGAGGCGGGTATGCCTTCTGGGACGTTTTCCACAGCCGAGGCTGCTATGGATTTGGGGCGCGAACTTCTTGCCGTGCCGGGGTCGATCCTATCGCCCGAGTCGCGTGGCACGAATTACCTCATTGCGAACGGTGCCTGCTGCATCGTCGACGAGGAATCTATCGAGATGGCTATCTCACGCATCTACGGAACCCTGCGCTACTCGCGCCCCGATGCTCCCGGCATTGCCGACCTGGATCCAACGCAGCAGACCGTGATGCATGCGCTCATCGCCTCTCCGCTCAAGGTCGACGACATCGCGGCGCTCGTCTCGCTCGATGCTGTCGGCGTACTCAAACTCTTGGGTTCGCTTGAACTCGAGGGTCTTATCGAGCGCATGATGGATGGAAGGTATGCGCCCTCCAAGTTTGCCCTTCACGCCCAGACACCCTTCGGTCACAATGGAAAACGTGTCAATTAGAAAGGTGTTTGCAGATGCAGTTCGATCAGGTGACAGTTATCGGTGGCGGTCTGGCGGGTTCGGAGTGCGCGATCCAGCTGGCAGATCGCGGTTTTGCCGTAAAGCTGTGCGAGATGCGCCCCCAGGTGAGCTCCCCGGCTCACCATACCGATCACCTGGCAGAGCTCGTCTGCTCGAATTCGTTTAAGTCGACCCGTCCGGATTCCGCGGCTGGTTTGCTGAAGGCCGAGCTTGAGCGCATGGGTTCAGTCCTGCTCGATTGCGCCCATCGCGCGGCTGTTCCCGCCGGTGGCGCCTTGGCGGTCGACCGCGTCAAGTTTTCCGAGCTTGTCGAGGCCGAGGTTGCCGCTCGTCCCAATATCGAGGTCGTGCACGGTGAGGTCACACAGATTCCCGAGGGTCACGTGGTCATTGCCGCGGGCCCGCTGTGTTCACCGGCGCTGAGCGAAGAGGTTATGAAGCTCGTCGGTGGCGATGCCCTGGCATTCTTTGATGCGGCGGCGCCGATCGTCGATGCCTCCACGCTCGATATGGACGTGCTGTTCTCGCAGTCGCGCTACGAGGAGCAGGGGAGCGGCGACTATCTCAACGCTCCGCTCAACAAGGAGGAGTACGAGGCCTTTATCGAGGCGCTTACCACGGCCGACCGCGTGGTGCTCAAAGACTTTGAGGGCGGCGATCTGTTCCAAGCCTGCCAGCCTGCCGAGGAAGTTGCGCGCACCGGCAAGGACGCCATTCGCTTTGGCGCCATGAAGCCCGTCGGCCTCACCGACCCGCGTACCGGACGTCGCCCCTGGGCGGCGATTCAGCTGCGTGCCGAGAACAAGGAGAAGACCGCCTATAACCTGGTGGGCTTCCAGACCAACTTGACCTTTGGCGAGCAGAAGCGCGTCTTCCATATGGTGCCGGGCCTGGAGAACGCTGAGTTCTTCCGCTACGGTGTCATGCACCGCAATACCTTTGTCGACGCCCCTCACGTGCTCGATAGCACCTTTGCCGTGCCCGGTACCGGCGTGCGCCTGGCCGGTCAGATCACCGGCACCGAGGGGTACATGGAAGCCGTGGCGACAGGTCTGCTCGCGGCGCTCAACACCTATGCCGAGGCTATCGGTGCCGCGGGCGTCGAGTTGCCGCGTGTGGGCGCCCTGGGTGCGCTCGTGGGCTATGCGACCGATCCTGCCACCGTGGGCTATCAGCCTATGCATGTCAACTTTGGCCTGGTGCCGCCACTCGAGGATGGTAAGCGCCGCAGCAAACGCGACCGCTATCAGGCTTATGCGGATCGCGCCCTCGAGGCCCTTGATGCCTACTTGGCCACGCGCTCCGACTTGTTTGGAGGCGACCGGTCATAGCCTTTGACCTGTACGACACCGTCGACTCGTTTATCGCCTATATCGCACGTGTTGAGGGACTTTCTCCCAACACGGTGACGGCCTATGGCTCGAGGCTAGAGCGCTTTGCTGTCTGGTGCGAGCGCGAGAATATTGATGCTTTCGCTGCCGACGTGCGCACCATTCGTCGCTATCTTGCCGAGCTTTCGCGTGAGCAGGTGGCTCCCCGAACGCTTGCGGCGCACCTGTCGGCTATTCGATCTCTCTATCGCTGGATGGCTGCCGAGGGGATTGTCGAGGGCGATGCGGTCTCGGCGATCGCATCGCCCAAGCTGCCACGTGACCTGCCGGGCGTCCTTACGACCCAGCAGGTTGAGGCGCTGCTCAAGACGCCTGATACCTCGACGCCCGCGGGACTGCGCGATGCGGCGATGCTTGAGTTGCTCTATGCCTCCGGCGCGCGAATCTCGGAGCTCGCGGCGCTCAACGTGGAGTCTATTGGTTGGTCCGAGCGAACGCTGCGACTTTGGGGCAAGGGGAGCAAGGAGCGTATCGTCCCTCTGTATCGTCGCGCACTCGAGGCGACGCGTCTCTATATTGAGGAGGGGAGGCCGGAGTTGCTCGCTCAGGCAAAGCGCCGTGACCCCGCTACCGGGCCGCATCCGCTGCTTATATCGGCGCGCGGCAATCGCATGAGTGCCGCCATGCTCAGGCGGCGGTTCCATACGCTGGCGACGCTCGCCGGCATTCCGGCCGACATTGCCCCGCATGCGATGCGCCATACCTTTGCGACCGATTTGCTCGAGGGCGGTGCGGACCTGCGCTCGGTTCAAGAGCTGCTAGGTCATGCGAGCCTGTCCACGACGCAGATCTACACGCATCTCACGCCCGATCGGCTCAAACGTGCCGTGGCTCAAGCCCATCCCCGCGGCGAATAGTGGCTGGGACGTCCCGCGCCGCACTCAGGTGTGTGGTTTTGATTGCGGGTTGGCAGGAAGATGCATTCCTGCTATCATTCATCGGGTTGCTTCACGGCAACATGTTTTTATCACGCACGCGCGGCTACTTCATACCGTGGTGCCCGGGCTTTGGTAGCACATGTCCGGGTTGGTTTTGGAGGATGACCCCGCGCGGAGGCAAACCACAGGAGGTTTAACATGGCTACCAAGATTAATATCCGCACCCTGCTCGAGGCCGGCTGCCACTTCGGTCACCAGACCCGTCGCTGGAACCCCAAGATGAAGCCGTTCATCTTCGGTGAGCGCAACGGCATCTACATCCTCGACCTCAAGCAGACCATCCTCGACGCCGACCAGGCCTACACCTTCGTCAAGAACGTCGCCAAGGGCGGCAACGTGCTGTTCGTCGGCACCAAGAAGCAGGCTCAGGAGGCCGTCAAGAACGCTGCTGAGCGCGCCAACATGCCTTACATCAACCAGCGTTGGCTCGGCGGCATGCTGACCAACTTCGTCACCATCCGCTCCCGCATCAACCGCATGGAGGAGCTCGAGGCCATGGTCGAGGACGGACGCATGGCTGTTCTGCCCAAGAAGGAGCAGGCTGTTCTCGGCAAGGAGCTCACCAAGCTCCAGACCAACCTCGGTGGCGCCCGCGACATGAAGGGTCTGCCCCAGGCTCTCTTCGTCATCGACACCAAGCGCGAGGAGAACGCCATCAAGGAGGCCCAGCGCCTGAACATCCCCGTCGTCGCTCTGATCGACACCAACTCCGATCCCGACGAGGTCGAGTACGGCATCCCCTGCAACGATGACGCTATCTCCGCTGTCACCCTTATGTGCGAGCTCATGGCTGACGCCTGCCTCGCTGGCTCCGGCAAGGAGCAGGTCTCCGAGGCCGAGATGGCCGCTGAGCCCAAGGCCGAGTAAATCAGTCTTAGTTAATTCTTTTTCATCTCTTTGAAAGGAACCACAATGGCCCAGATTACCGCCGCTATGGTCAAGCAGCTCCGCGAGATGACCGACTCCCCGATGATGGAGTGCAAGAAGGCTCTCGTCGAGGCTGACGGCGACATGGACGCCGCTGTCGACGTTCTGCGTAAGAACGGCCTTGCCAAGGCCGCCAAGAAGGCTGGCCGTGAGACCAACGAGGGCGCTGTCGCCGCGTTCGTCTCCGAGGATGGCAAGACCGGCGCTCTGCTCGAGCTCTCCTGCGAGACCGACTTCGTTGGCTCCAACGCCAAGTTCACCGGCTTTGCTTCCAAGGTCGCTGAGGTTGTCGCTACCACCGAGCCTGCTGACGTCGACGCTCTGCTTGAGAAGCCGATGGGCGAGGAGACCGTTTCCTCCGAGCTCACCGAGATGATTCACATCATGGGCGAGAACATGAAGATCTCCCGCTTCGCCGCCCGTAAGGCCGAGAACGGCGCTCTCGCTTCTTACATCCACATGGGTGGTAAGATCGGCGTCCTCGTCGAGTTTGCTTTCGAGAAGGCCGAGACCGCTCAGGCTGAGTCCTTCAAGACCTTCGCTCACGACGTTGCCCTTCAGGTTGCCGCCGTCGCCCCGATCTGCGCTACCCGCGATCAGGTTCCGGCCGAGACCGTCGAGCACGAGAAGCAGATTTACATGGCTCAGGCTGCCGAGTCCGGCAAGCCCGAGGCCATTCAGGAGAAGATGGCTGTCGGCCGTCTGGAGAAGTTCTACAAGCAGTCCGTGCTCACCGAGCAGGAGTTCATCAAGGACAGCTCCCTCACCATCAAGAAGTACGCTGAGCAGGTCTCCAAGGAGCTCGGCGACACCATTACCGTCGTTGCCTTTGACCGTCTGGTCCGTGGCGAGTAAATAAGCTCTTGTAGCTGGTAATGAGCAGGCTGTGGGTTTTACTCACAGCCTGCTTTTTCATGGCTCTTCTTAGAGCCTTTGATAGAATGTTGAGAGTTCAATCTAAAGGAGGATCGCTTTGTCCGACATCCGATATAAACGCGTGCTTTTGAAGCTTTCCGGCGAAGCACTGATGGGCGACGGCCAATATGGCATCGACCCCAAGGTTACCGACCATCTTGCCAAGCAGGTCAAGGAGCTGCTCGCCGTTGGCCATGAGGTCGGCGTCGTTGTCGGCGGCGGCAATATTTTCCGCGGCATGGCCGGCGCTGCCGGTGGCATGGAGCGTGCTCAGGCCGACTACATGGGCATGCTGGCAACCGTTATGAACGCGCTCGCCCTGCAGGATGCCTTCGAGCATAACGATGTTCCTTGCCGCGTGATGAGCGCTATCCAGATGAACGAGATCTGCGAGCCCTATATTCGCCGTCGCGCCATCAACCACCTTTCCAAGGGCAACGTCGTTATTTTTGCCGCCGGTTCGGGCAATCCGTACTTTACGACCGACACCGCCGCGGCTCTTCGCGCGTGCGAGATCGGCGCCGAGATTCTGATTAAAGCCACCAAGGTTGACGGCATCTACGACAAGGATCCCGTCAAGTGCGCCGATGCCGTCCGTTTTGACAAGATTACCTATCACGAGGTTCTCGTCCGCGGTCTGCAGGTTATGGATTCCACGGCTACGGCACTGTGCCAGGACAACCGTATGCCGATTTTGGTCCTCAACATCGATGGCGAGGACACCGTCAAGCGCGCGCTTTCGGGTGAGCCCGTCGGCACGCTCGTCTATCAGGAGGATTAAGCATGGCAGAGAACATCACCGCCCACATGGACAAGTCGCTCGAGTCCCTCAAGCATAACTTCTCCAAGGTCCGTACCGGCCGAGCCAACGCTAACATTCTGTCTGACATCACCGTTGATTATTACGGTGTTCCCACGCCGGTCACGCAGGTTGCCGCCGTCAAGACCCCCGAGGCCCACATGCTGCTCATCGAGCCGTGGGACAAGGCGCTCATCAACGCTATCGTCAAGGCCATCGGCGCTTCCGATCTGGGTATTACCCCCAACTCCGATGGCACCGTCGTTCGTCTTCCGTTCCCGGCTCCCACTGAGGAGCGCCGTCGCGAGCTCGTCAAGGAGTGCCGCGAGTACGCCGAGCAGGCCAAGGTGTCTATCCGTAACATCCGTCGCGACTTCAACAACAAGCTCGAGCGCGATGAGGAGCTCACCGAGGACGATGTCCGTCGCGAGCAGGCCAAGGTCCAGAAGCACACTGATGAGTATGTCGCCAAGGTCGAGGAGCTTCTGAAGGAAAAAGAAGCCGAGGTCATGGAGATCTAAGGTGCAATACGACGAGCATAAACTGGTCGAGTACTTTGCCGACGCCCCTGCGGGCGTCGGTTTTTCCGACCTTGACCTCAATAACATTCCGCACCATATCTCGTGCATCATGGACGGCAACGGTCGTTGGGCCACATCGCGCGGTCTTGCACGCACCGAGGGCCACAAGGCGGGTATCGTCTCCCTTCGCGAGATTATTACCGCCTGCGTGCGTCTGGGCGTCGACGTGCTTTCTGCCTATGCGTTTTCTACCGAAAACTGGAACCGCCCGCAGCATGAGGTCAACGTCTTGATGCACCTGTTTGCCAAGACGTTTATCGACGAGCTGCCGCTTCTGAAGCGCGAAAACGTGCGCGTTATCTTTTTGGGTGACATTTCCGCGCTGCCCAAGAAGACCCGTGACGTTTTTGAACGCGGTCTTGTCGAGTGCGCCAATCACACCGGCATGACGCTGGCGCTTGCCGTCAACTACGGCGCGCGTGCCGAGATTACCCGCGCTGTCCGTCAGATCGCACTCGACGTTGCCGCCGGTAAGATCGATCCTGCCGCAATTGATGACGACATGGTGGCTTCCCACCTCTATACCGCCGGTCTTCCCGATCCTGAGCTTGTGATTCGCACCTCTGGTGAGCTGCGCCTTTCGAACTATCTGCTGTGGCAGGTAGCTTATTCCGAGTTCTACGTCACCGATACCTATTGGCCCGACTTTGATCGTTGGGGCCTTGTCGACGCCATTTTGGCCTATCAGGGCCGTGACCGTAGGTTTGGTGGACTGAGCAAGACCAAGGAGGCTTAATCGTGTCCGATCGTCCCAAGGCATCTGCTCCCAAGACGCCTGCGCGTAAAGCTGCCACTGCGGGAGCGCCTGCAGCGAAGAGCGGTTCCGGTTCGTGGCTGGCGGGCTTTATTACCCGTGCCGCCGCCGGTATCGTCTACGCCGTTGTCTTTATCCTGTGCCTGGTTTTGGGTATCGTGCCCACGGCCATCTTTGTTTCCGTCATGAGCGGTCTGTGCTGCTATGAGTTTTTCCGTATGACAAGGCTCGATGGCAAGATGGCTAACGAGCGCATGGGTATCGCTGCTGCCGTGCTCTTTCCGCTGTCGGCGTTGGGCGATTCGATGCTGCTGAATGCCCTGCTTTTTGCCCTGATGCTCGCTGTGGGCATTTGGTATGTCTGGTCGCCGCGTACCCGCATATCCGATGTTGCCGTGACACTCATGGGTCCCATCTACACCGGTTTTATGCTGTCGGCTATCGTGCTGCTGCGCGATGCCGTGCCCGGTTTTGCCGGCGCCCTGCTTTCGGTGGGTGTTTGCGCGTCTCTCTGGGTCTCCGATTCGTTTGCCTATATCGTGGGTAGCCGTATCGGCAAACACAAGATGGTTCCCAAGATCTCTCCCAAAAAGAGCTGGGAGGGGTTTGTTGGCGGCATCCTGGGCTCGGTTTTGATTTGGCTCATCCTGTGGGCGACGCATTTCTTCAAGCTCAGCCTGCCCTATGCGCTGCTGTGCGGCGTGGTCGTGTCCATTCTGGGCGTTATCGGCGACCTTATCGAGTCGCGCATCAAGCGCGGTGTGGGCGTCAAGGATTCCGGCAACCTTATCCCGGGCCACGGCGGCATGCTCGATCGTAGCGATTCGCTTATCTTCGGCTGCATCACCGCGCAGCTGATGCTGATGATCGGAGGCGTGCTGTAATGTCATTCCAGACGACGTATGGCCCCGATGGACGCCTCCGTGTTGCCATCCTGGGTTGTACCGGCTCCATCGGCACCCAGGCGCTCGATGTGTGCCGCCAGCATGCCGATCGCCTGCAGGTGACGGCGCTGTCCGTTAACTCCAGCACCTCCGAGCTTGTTGCCGCTGCCCGCGAGTTCTCGGTTCCGGCGGTTGCCGTGGCCGATGTCGCTCATGGCGATGACGCCGTGCTGCAGGAGTTGCCCGAGGGAACGAAGCTTGGCCTTGGCGCGCAGGCGGTTTGCGAGCTCGCGCGTCGCGACGATGTCGACTGCGTGCTCGTTGCTATTGTGGGCGCCGCTGGTCTCGAGGCGAGCCATGCGGCCTTGACCTCAAATAAGCGTCTTGCCCTTGCCAACAAGGAGTCCCTCGTCGTCGGCGGCGACTTGCTTATGCCGTTGACGCAACCGGGCCAGCTTATTCCAGTCGACTCTGAGCACTCCGCCATCTACCAGTGCTATCTGGGGGAGAACCCACGCGAGGCTCATTGTATTTGGCTCACCTGCTCGGGCGGTCCGTTCTTTGGCCGCACCCGCGACGAGCTCGACCGCGTGACGCGTGCCGATGCCCTCGCACATCCCACGTGGGCCATGGGTGCCAAGATCACCATCGACTCCGCCACCCTCATGAACAAGGGCCTGGAGCGCATTGAGGCCATGCATCTGTTTAACTGCGACCTCGATTTCATTAACGTGGTCGTGCAGCGTCAGTCCAAGATTCACTCTATGGTCGAGTTCGCCGACGGCTCCGTGATGGCGCATCTCGGTGCTTCCGACATGCGTATTCCCATCCAGTTCGCGTTCTCGTATCCCGAGCGTTGGGATACCCCGGCGCCTCGTATCGATTTCCGCGAGCTGGGGCAGCTCACGTTTGATGCTGCCGACATGGATACCTTCCGCTGTCTGGCACTGGCCGAACGTGCCGGCAAGACGGGTGGCACCATGCCGTGCGTGCTCAATGCCGCCAACGAGGTCGCCGTCGATGCCTTCCTGCACGATGGCTGCAGCTTTACCGATATCGATCGCATTGTGGAATCCTGCATGGATTCCCACGATATGCAGGCGGTCGATTCGTTTGAGCAGCTTCACGACATCGATGCATGGGCGCGTGAAAAGGCTGCGCAGGTGCTCGCCGCAACCCGTTCCTAACCCATAAGGATTGCTTTTTCGTTTTATGGATACTGTTCTGAGCGTTCTCTCATCGGTCTTTTGGGGCCTGCTGATGCTTTCCGTCCTCGTGTTTTTGCACGAGGGCGGCCACTTTTTGGCGGCGCGTGCCTGCGGCGTCCGTGTGACCGAGTTCTTTTTGGGCCTGCCGTGCCGCTTTGACATCCATTACACGTCGCGTCGCATTGGAACCAAGTTTGGCGTGACCCCGCTGCTGCTGGGTGGCTACGCTGCCATCTGCGGTATGGATCCGACCGATGTCTCGTGCGCCGATCGCGTGCTCGCGGCTATCTATCGTCATGGTCGCGTGACCGTGGCCGACCTTGCTGTCGAGCTCGAGCTTTCCGAGGAGGATGTGCTCGAGGCTTGTGCTCTGTTGCTGGGCTGGGGCTCCATCGCTCCCTGGTATGAGGAAGGGGAGAAACCCTCGCCGAGCTACTATCCCACCAAGTATCAGACGCTGCCGCGAGACGCGGCGGGTTACACCACCTTTGACGGCCGCCGGTTCGATCGAGAGCATGCGACTGCCGAGGGCGATGTGTGGGAGCTGCCGTGCGGCGAGGCCGAGTTCCTTGCGCAAGAACGTTCGCACACCTATCTTGGCCAGGGCTTTCTCAAGCGCGCCTTTATGCTGCTCGCGGGTATTATTGTCAATATCTTGACGGGCTTTTTGCTCCTTATGAGTATCTATTCCATTGCGGGTGTCACCGTGCCGATGGATACCAACGTGATCGGTCAGGTTGACGAGGGGTCTATTGCCGCCAAGGCGGGTATCGAGGGCGGCGATGCGATCCTTTCGGTTGACGGAGTATCGTGCTCTACCTGGATGGACGTTTACGATGCCATCGGCAAGGCCGCCGGTAAGGACGATATCGCCATTGAGTATGAGCGCGACGGCAAGCAGCATTCGACCTCGGTTGCGCTCAAAAAGGACGAGCGCCTAGGTGTGTATGCCTCTACGCAGGTGGTCCGTTTAGACCCCGTCACGTCGGCTCGCCTGTCGTTCTCCTATGTCGCGCAGACGGCGGAGGGCGTGATGCGCCTGCTCCAGCCGCAGCATACGATGGAGATTCTCGATCAGTCTTCTTCGATCGTGGGTATTAGCGTTATGTCCTCAAAGGCTGCTGCTGCCGGCCCTGCCACGTTCCTTTCGTTTGCCGCCCTCATTTCGTTCTCGCTTGGCTTTATGAACCTGCTGCCCATCCCACCACTCGATGGCGGCAAGCTGGTCATCGAGATCATTCAAAAGATTGTGGGCCGCGAGCTTCCGCTCAAGGTCCAGACGATTGTGAGCTATGTGGGCATCGCGCTCTTTGCGCTTCTGTTTGTCTATATGCTTCGTTCCGACATCCTTCGATTTATTCTGTAGGGGAGTGTTTGGATTGTCTTTATCCCATCCTTTGCCTCGCGAGTTGACGCGCCCCGTGCATGTGGGCGGTGTGCAGATCGGTGGCGGCGCGCCGGTGGTCGTCCAATCCATGACCTGCACCGATACCGCTGACGTCCAGGCAACGCTTGCGCAAGTGTGCGCGTTGGCGCAGGCTGGCTGCGATATCGTGCGCGTGAGCGTGCCCACCGAGGCCGCGCTTGAGGGTTTCCGCACCATCTGTGCCGAGTCTCCGGTGCCGATCGTCGCCGATATTCACTTTAACCATAAGCTCGCCATCGGTGCCGTCGAGGCTGGTGCCGCCAAGCTTCGCATCAATCCCGGCAATATCGGCGATTGGGCTAAGGTCGATGCCGTCATCGACGCCGCCGGCGCTGCGGGCTGTGCGATTCGCATCGGTGTCAACGCCGGCTCACTCGAGCAGGATATCGCTGAGCGCGACGAGCTTACGCAGCCCGAGAAGCTCGTGATGTCGAGCGAGCGCTTCGTCAAGCACTTTGAGGACCGCGGTTTTACGAACATTGTGCTTTCGGCCAAGGCCCATAGCGTGCAAACGACGCTTGATACCTATCGAGCCCTGTCGCGTGAGATTCCCCACGTTCCGCTTCACCTGGGCGTGACGGAGGCGGGGACCAAGCTCCAGGGCACCATCAAGAGCTCTGTAGGCTTGGGTATCTTGCTTTCCGAAGGCATTGGCGACACCATGCGTGTGTCGCTCACAGCCGATCCGGTTGAGGAGCCGCCGGTTGCATGGGGTATTCTGCAGTCGTTGGGCCTGCGTCGCCGTGGCCCCGAGATTGTCTCGTGCCCCACATGCGCCCGCTGCCAGGTTAACCTGATTCCCATTGCCGAGGAGGTTACCGAGCGGCTTAAGAACTACTCCGCGCCGCTTTCGATCGCTGTGATGGGATGTGCCGTTAATGGCCCCGGCGAGGCTTCTGATGCCGATCTGGGCGTTGCTTGCGGACGTGGTCAGGCCTTGCTCTTTTCGCATGGCCTGATCATTGGTAAAGTAGCTGAGGATCAAATTGTCGACGCGCTTATGGCAGAGGTCGACAAGCTTATTGAGGAGAAATAAATGACCCGAGCAATGTATATGTCTAAGCTCTATGCGCCGACGCTTAAAGAGGATCCGGCGGACGCTGAGCTCGCCAGCCACCGCCTGCTGCTCCGTGCCGGCATGATCCGCAAGGAGGCCGCCGGTCTGTATTCCTACCTGCCGCTCGCATGGCGCTCGATTCGCAAGATCGAGAACATCGTGCGCGACGAGATGGATGCCGCCGGTGCCCAGGAGCTTATGATGCCTATCATGGTCGACGCCGAGTTGTGGCGTGAGTCCGGCCGCATTGACGCCTATGGCAAGGAGCTTGTGCGCTTTGATGACCGCCACGGCCGCGAGTTTGTTCTCGGACCCACGCACGAGGAGACCGTGACTGCCCTGGTGCGCAATGAGCTGCGTTCCTACAAGCAGCTGCCGGTGAACCTCTATCACATCCAGGATAAGTTCCGCGACGAGTTCCGTCCCCGCTTTGGCCTGATGCGCGGTCGCGAGTTCATCATGAAGGACGCCTACAGCTTCTCTGCCACGCAGGAGAGTCTGCAGGAGGAGTACGACAAGATGAAGCAGGCCTACGCCAACATCTGCGAGCGCTGCTACATCAAGGCTCTGCCCGTTGTCGCCGACTCCGGCGAGATCGGCGGCGACACTTCCGTCGAGTACATGGCTCTGGCCGACGCCGGCGAGGCTTCGCTCGTCTACTGCGACGATTGTGGCTTCGCTGCCGACGATGAGGCCGCAAGCACCAAGGTCGTTGTGACTGAGGGCCCCGGCGACGGTACGCTCACCAAGGTCGAGACTCCGGGCATGGGCACCATCGAAGCTGTTGCTAAGTTCTTTGGCTTCCCCGAGAACGGCACGCGCAAGTCGCTGGCACTCATCGACGCAGAGGGCAAGCCTGTCGTGGCCATTGTTCCGGGCGACCACGAGCTCAACGACTGTAAGGCCGAGCATGTCTTTGGCAAGGGTTATCGCATGATGACCGACGAGGAGCTCCAGACCTACGGTCTGCACAAGGGCTTTATCGGTCCGGTTAACCTGCCCGATGGCATTCGTCTGGTGTGCGACGAGAGCCTGCGCGATTCCAAGCAGTGGGCCTGCGGTGCCAACGAGGTCGATTATCACTTTACCGGTGCCTGCCCCGAGCGCGACTTTACCGTCGATGAGTGGGCCGATCTGGTCACCGTTGTCGCCGGCGACCCCTGCCCGCACTGCGGCAAGCCGCTCTCTGCTGCCCGCGGCATCGAGGTCTCTCAGGTCTTCCAGCTGGGCACCAAGTATTCCGAGGCCATGGGTGCCACCTTTATGGACGAGGACGGCAAGGAGAAGCCGCTCATTATGGGCTGCTACGGCGTTGGTGTGTCCCGCTCGCTCGCTGCCGTCGTGGAGCAGCACAACGACGAGCATGGCATTGTCTGGCCGGTGTCCGTTGCCCCGTACGAGGTCGCGGTGATTCCGCTCGATCCCAAGAAGGAGGAGTGCGCTACCGTCTGCGAGCAGATCGTTGATGGCCTGTGCGCCGAGGGTATCGAGGTCGTCGTCGATGACCGTGACGAGCGTCCCGGCTTTAAATTTGCCGACAACGACCTTATGGGCTTCCCGTATCAGGTCGTTCTGGGTAAGCGTGGCCTCAAGAACGGCACCGTCGAGCTCAAGGACCGTGCTACGGGTGAGCGCGAGGACGTGGCGATCGACGAGGTCGTCGCCAAGGTCGCCGAGCTTGTGAAGGCGGCACGCCGTTAATCGGCGATTTCGCTTGTAGTTCGATATACGGGACGGCCCCGCATTTCTCCAGATAGGGGAGATGCGGGGCCGTCCTTTTATCTTGTCGGCGTACTCAATCGCTAAAAGGAAACCCCACAGCCCATGCGAGCTGCGGGGTTTCCTTTGTGCCTCCGATGCGAAATAAATCGCTCAGATATTACTGATAATCGACGACGTCGATCCAGTTCTTCAGGAACTCATCGTTCACGTTGCGCTTACGAGCGAGCTCGGAAGCGGCGACGATGCTCGTCCACTGACGCACGACCTGCATGGGCATGTCGGCGCGGTCGCAGTAGAGCTCCAGATAAGCCTCGGCCTGGTCCTTGCTGTTGAGGGCAAAGAGCAGGTAGGTGGTGGCAACGTCGGCAGCAGGGGAGCCCTGGGTAGCGTGTGCCCAGTCGCACACATAGAGCTGGCCGTCGTCGCCGACGATGACGTTGGAGGGGTTGAAGTCGCCGTGGCAGACCTTGAACTCCTTGGTCATACCGTCCAGACGCTCCTGAAGGTTGTAACGCGTGGTGGCATTGAGCTGATCAAGGCTGTCGATCATGCGGGCGAACTTGTCGCGCTGACGGTTGAGCAGCGGGGAGGTGTAGCCGTGGATCTCGATCTGGAGGTCGACGAACATCTCGAGGTACTCACCGAAGCGCTGGGGCTCGGCAGTCATCTTCTCGGCAAGGGTGGTGCCCGGAACCTTCTCGGTCACGAGCGCCCAGCCGTTGGCGTTCTCGAGCTGGGAAACCTCGAGAGCCTTGGGGCTGCGGATGCCGCACTCATTGATGCGGGCAAGATTCAAAGCCTCGTTGAACACGTCGGAGACAGGCTTGGTCTCGTTAAAGACCTTGACGATCTTGTCGCCCAGGTCGTAAACGACCTTGTTGCCACGGCGGACGAGCTCGGTCTTGGAATCGGGTAGCAGCATGGTTGCATCCTTTCAACGATGCGATAGAAGCGACGGCGGGGGTGTGTGAAACACCCGTGCACCCCCGCCGCAAAAAACCGTGCTAAAAACTAGCAGACGGCGTAGTCCTGGGGCTCGCGGCCGTAGTAGGCGTCCAGGTAGAGCTCCTTGATCTCGCTCATGAGCGGGTAGCGCGGGTTGGCGCCGGTGCACTGGTCGTTGAATGCCTGCTCGGTCATCTCGTCGAGGGTGTCGAGGAAGTACTGCTCGTCAACACCGTAGTCGGCGATGGTCTTCTTGACACCGATGAAGTCCTTGAGCTCCTCGAGCTTCGTGATGAAGTTCTCGAAGACCTCCTTGTCGTCCTTGCCCTCGATGCCGCAGTACTTGGCCATCTCGGCGTAGTTGTGCAGCGCGTTGGGGTAAGGATACTGGGAGAAGGTACCCATCTTGACGGGAGCCTCGGCGGCGTTGTAGCGCATGACGCGGGTCAGGATGACGGCGTTAGCGATGCCGTGGGGCAGGTGATGGAAAGCGCCGAGCTTGTGAGCCATGGAGTGGTTGAGGCCCAGGAAGGCGTTGGCGAAGGCCATACCGGCCATGCAGGAGGCGTTGTGCATCTCCTCGCGGGCGTGCGGGTCCTTGGCGCCGTTCGTGAAGCTGGAGGGCAGGTTCTCGAAGACGAGCTTGGCAGCGCGCTCGGAGAGGCCCTTGGTGTAGTCGGAAGCCATGATGGAGACGTAGGACTCGATGGCGTGGGTCATGACGTCGATGCCGGAGGCAGCGGTCAGGCCGCGCGGGGCGGTCATGCAGTTGTCGGCGTCGACGATAGCCATGTTGGGGAGCAGCGCGTAGTCGGCGAGCGGCCACTTGATGCCGGTCTCCTTGTCGGTGATGATGGCGAACGGCGTGCACTCGGAGCCGGTACCCGAAGAGGTCGGGACGGCGACGAAATAGGCCTTCTTGCCCATCTCGGGGAAGGTGAAGATACGCTTGCGGATGTCCATGAAGTCCATGGCCATGTCCTCAAACTTGCACTCGGGGTGCTCGTACATCATCCACATGATCTTGCCGGCGTCCATAGCGGAGCCACCGCCGACGGCGATGATGACGTCCGGCTCAAAGAGAGCCATCTGCTTGGCGCCGCGACGTGCGCACTGCAGCGACGGATCGGGCTCGACGTCGTAGAAGCAGTCGTGGGCGATGCCCATCTCGTCGAGCTTGGCCTCGATGGCGCGGGTGTTGCCATTCTTGAAGAGGAACTGGTCGGTGACGATGAAGGCGCGCTTCTTGCCCATGACGTTGCCCAGCTCGTCGAGGGCGACGGGCGTGGAACCCTTCTTGAAGTAGACCTTCTCGGGAGCGCGGAACCACAGCATGTTCTCACGGCGCTCGGCCACAGTCTTAACGTTGATCAAGTGCTTCACCCCAACGTTCTCGGAGACGGAGTTGCCGCCCCAGGAGCCGCAGCCCAGGGTCAGAGACGGCTTCATGCCAAAGTTGTACAGGTCACCGATGCCGCCGTGCGAGGACGGGGTGTTGATGACGATACGGCAGGCCTTCATGACGTGCTCGAACAGGCTGATCTTCTCGGCCTGGGCGGGGTGCACGTACAGAGAGGCGGTGTGGCCCGGGCCACCGGCGAGCACCAGGTGCTCGGCCTTGTCGACGGCCTCCTGGAAGTCCTTGGCGTGGTACATGGCCAGGACCGGGGAGAGCTTCTCGTGGGAGAACTCCTCCTTGGCGGGGTCGGTGGAGGTGACCTCGGCGATCAGGATCTTGGTCTTGGCGGGAACCTCGATGCCGGCGAGCTCGGCGATCTTGGCGGCAGCCATGCCGGGGATGCGGTGATCCAGGGCGCCGTTCTTGAACATGGCGGCACGCAGGGCCTCCATCTCGGCACCCTGCTTGACGAAGTAGCAGCCGCGCTTCTGGAACTCGGCCTTAACCTGGTCATAGATGCTGTCGATGACGGTCACGGACTGCTCGGAAGCGCAGATCATGCCGTTATCGAAGGTCTTGGAGTGGATGATGGAGTTGACGGCGAGCAGCACGTCGGCGGTGTCGTCGATGACGACCGGGGTGTTACCGGCGCCAACGCCCAGGGCGGGCTTGCCCGAGGAGTAAGCGGCCTTGACCATGCCCGGGCCACCGGTGGCGAGGATGATGTCGACGTCGCGCATGACCATGTTGGTCAGCTCGATGGAGGGGACATCGACCCAGCCGATGATGCCCTCGGGGGCGCCGGCCTTGACGGCGGCGTCAAGCACGAGCTTGGCGGCGGCGATGGTGCACTTGGCGGCTGCCGGGTGCGGGGAGATGATGATGGCGTTGCGGGTCTTCAGGCTGATCAGCGTCTTGAAGATCGCGGTGGAGGTGGGGTTGGTCGTCGGGATGACGGCGCCCACGATGCCGATGGGCTCGGCGATCTTGGTGATGCCGTAAGCCTCGTCGCGCTCCAGAACGCCACAGGTCTTGGTGTTCTTGTAAGCGTTGTAGATGTACTCTGCGGCGTAGTGGTTCTTGATGACCTTGTCCTCAAGAACGCCGCGGCCGGTCTCCTCGATGGCCATCTTTGCCAACGGGATACGAGCCTTGTTGGCGGCCATGGCGGCCTCATAGAAGATCTTGTCGACCTGCTCCTGCGTGTACGTAGCAAAAAGCGCCTGGGCCTCTCGCATCTGAGCGAGCTTAGCCTCAAGCGCCTCTACGTTGTCCACAATTGCGGGAGTAGTGTTTTCCGGTGACTTTTTCACCATTTGTGTCTCCTTGCGATCGGAGATTTACCCTACGCCTTGCATGATAGCAAGAAATAATTCGGTGAACGGTAAGATTCCTGTAAAAGGCACACTAAAACGCTTCAATAAACTGAAACGTTTTAACTAAAACTATCTGCCTGCTGCATCGCCCCGCTCATTGGGTACAGACTCTCATGAGTATTTCAATGGGAAAACGGGACATCTGTTTGATAATCGCTATTCGCGGGTCGCGGTTGAGTCGGACACACAGGCGGTGCAGCTACTCGATTACATCCATTTCAATCCCGTGTAAGGTGCGTCCGACTCGCTCGAGGCGTACCGTTAGTTACAAGGCATACCAGCTGGGCTATGATCCCTTTGACATCTGCAAACCCTCATATAAGTCTGTCCCCAATGAGTGCAAAAAGGCGCCCTCCGTAGGGGAGGGCGCCTTTGGTAAGTTCTATATGAACGCGAGGTCTTTGACCCGGAGAGTCCGAGGTACTTGTTGGTAAGACCTTATTTAGGAGCGCGCAACCTTGCCAGACTTGAGGCAGGTGGAGCAAACGTTCATCTTGCGACGGTGACCATCGACGACAACGTAGACGCGCTGGATGTTGGGGCGGAACTTACGGTTGGTGACGCGGTGAGAGTGGCTGATGGAGCGACCGGCAACGGGGTGCTTACCGCAAACTTCGCAAACTTTGGACATAACTGACCCTCCTTGGGCGACAAACGAACATGTCGCGTTAACAAACAAGCCTGAACTATAGCACAGAAGCAGCTCTCTGTGCGTAATCTACACAGAGATATTCCTCTTTTGGCGATAGTGCTCACGCCACGGCCCTGGACGTAGATCCGATTTGCGTGCAGCAGAGGGGATTATGCCAGCTCGTGCGTGCGTTTTCAAGCTTGTCCCACAAATATATATAGGTTTATGGAGCATTGGGCTCCGTTTACGGATTGCTCTGTATTTATGCTCGCAATTAAGCCCGAGGTTGGCTACACTATCCCTTGACCATTAAAGGGGTACGAGATACCCACATGGAATTACATAGCTGCCAAAGAGCAGCCTTTCCTGTGGGTGTCTGGTCCGCTTTAAGCGGTCGGGCATCTATTTTTTTGACTGTGTCAGCAGTCAAGACATGTGAGGAAGGAGATCGATGGGCACGACTTCCCCCAAGGCGGTCATCATGGACGAGACCGCCGTCAATCGAGCGATGACCCGCATCGCGCACGAGATTCTCGAGCGCAACGAGGGCTGTGAAGACCTCGCTCTGGTCGGCATCGTCACGCGCGGCGACCTTCTGGCAAAGAAGCTCGCCGAGGAGATCAAGGAGATCGAGGGCGTTGACGTTCCGCTCGGCAGCCTCGACATCAGCTTCTACCGCGATGACTACGCTACCAATTTCGCTCCCGCGATCCACGCCACCAACATTCCCTTCAGCGTCGATGGCAAACGCGTCGTTTTGGTGGACGACATCCTGTATACGGGCCGTACCATCCGCGCCGCTCTAGACGCCGTCATGGACCTGGGCCGTCCGAGCCGCATCGAGCTGGCAGTCCTCGTTGACCGCGGCCACCGCGAGCTCCCCATCTCGCCGGACTTTGTCGGCAAGAACGTTCCCTCGTCGCATGAGGAGAACGTGCACCTATATATGAAGGAAGTCGACGGCCACACCGCCGTCGAGATTAACGACGTCGCGCCGGGTTCCCACGTGGGCTCCGCGCCGCTGGGAGGTGAGTAGTACCGTGGCGTTCAACCATAAGCACCTGATCGACATTACCGAGTACTCCGAAGAGGACATCAAGCTCATCCTCGAGACCGCCAAGGCGTTCTCCGAGGTCAACGAGCGTGCCATCAAGAAGGTCCCCACGCTCAAGGGCAAGACCATCGTCAACATGTTCAACGAGCCCTCGACGCGCACCCGCAGCTCTTTCGAGCTCGCCGAGAAGCGTCTTTCGGCCGACAGCCTCAACTTTGGCGGCTCCTCGACCTCCACGGTCAAGGGCGAGAGCCTTGTCGACACCGTCGAGACCCTCAACGCCTATAAGATCGACTGCATCGTCGTACGCGATAAGCACGCCGGTGCTCCCTACATCGTCACCCAGAACTCGCCCGCGAGCGTCATCTGCGCCGGTGACGGCAAGCACAACCATCCCACGCAGGCCCTGCTCGACCTGTACACCATCTGGGAGCACAAGGGTGACTTCCACGGTCTGAAGGTCGCCGTCGTCGGCGATATCGCCCACTCTCGCGTTTGCGGCTCGCTGATCCCCGCCCTTAAGATCATGGGCTGCGAGACCTACGCCGTCGCCCCCGGCACGCTGCTGCCGCCGGCGCCCGAGGTCCTGGGCTGCGACCACGTGACGAGCGACCTCGATTCCGTCCTGCCCGAGCTGGACGTCGTCTACATGCTGCGCGTGCAGCAGGAGCGCCTCGAGGGTGCCCCGTTCCCGACCATTCGCGAGTACCACAAGCTCTTCGGCCTGACCAAGGACCGCGAGAAGCTCATGAAGCCCGACGCGATCATCTGCCACCCGGGCCCCATCAACCGCGGCGTCGAGTTCGACTCCTATATGGCCGACCACCCGCAACGCTCCGTCATCCTGGAGCAGGTCTACGCCGGTATCTGCGTGCGTATGGCTATCCTGTATCTGCTGCTTGGAGGTGCCGATAATGGCCTTGCTTCTTAAGAATGCCCACGTCGTCGACCCGTCCGTCGAGCTTGACGGTGTCGTTGACGTCCTGATTGACGGCGACAAGATCGCCGAGGTCGGCGAGAATCTCGCCGTCGAGGGAGCCGAGGTCCGCGACCTTTCCGGCAAGTACCTCGTCCCCGGCCTGGTGGATATGCACGTTCACCTTCGCGAGCCCGGCTACGAGGTCAAAGAGGACATCGAGAGCGGCACCCGCGCAGCTGCCAAGGGCGGCTTTACCGGCGTGTGCGCCATGCCCAACACCGATCCCGTCACCGATAACGGCACCGTCGTGGAGTTCGTCAAGTCCCGCGCTGCCGAGGTCGGCCACTGCCGCGTCTATCCGTCGGGCGCCATGACCCGCGGTCTTAAGGGCGAGGCCATGTCCGAGATGGGCGATATGGTCGCCCACGGCGCCGTCGCCTTCACCGATGACGGTCGCGGCGTGCAGGGCGCGGGCATGCTCCGTCGCTGCATGGACTACGGCAAGATGTTCGGCAAGGTCTTCATGAGCCACTGCCAGGACGAGGACCTGGTCGGCCACGGCCAGATCAACGAGGGCAAGGTCTCGAGCCGTCTGGCCCTCGAGGGTTGGCCGGCTGTCGGCGAGGAGCTCCAGATCGCCCGCGACATCGAGATCGCCAAGCTGACCGGTGCCAAGCTGCACATTCAGCACATCTCCACCGCCCATGGTCTGGAGATCGTGCGTGCCGGTAAGGCCGCTGGCGTTCAGGTTACCTGCGAGGCTACCCCGCACCACATGTTCCTGACCGAGAACGACCTGGACGAGACCTACAACACCTCGCTCAAGGTCAATCCGCCGCTGCGTACCGAGGAAGATGCCGAGGCCATCCGTCAGGGCGTCATCGACGGCACTGTCGACGCTATCGTCACCGATCACGCTCCCCACACCCCGTGGGAGAAGGCCCGCGAGTTCGAGCTTGCGCCCTTTGGCATGATCGGCCTCGAGACCTCCCTGTCGCTCGTACTCACCGAGCTGGTCAACACGGGCAAGATGAGCGTGGGCCGCATGGTCGAGCTCATGGCCATCAAGCCGCGTGAGATTCTGGGCCTCGACCAGGTTCAGGTCATGGCGGGCTCCGTTGCCGACCTGACCGTGTTCGACCCCTCTGCCACCTGGACGGTCGGCGAGGACGGTTACGAGTCGCGCGCCGAGAACTCCGGTTTTGCCGGCCGCACGCTTACCGGTCGTGCCACCGATGTGTTTGTCGGCGGTAAGCAGACGCTCGCCGACGGCTGCATCTGCTAGCATAGCCTTATCGCTTTTGTGCGCGGTGCCCTTGCGGTGCCGCGCTTTCTGTTCGTTTTGACCATGCAATCGCATGGGGGATTGGAGCGTCTATGCCCACACCTTCCACTGCACGCATGCACGACTTCGAGGTCGTCTCGAACCAGGAGATCGCCGACGGCATCTTCTCGCTCGTCATCTTGGCCCCCAAGCTTGCAAGTGCGCTCAAGCCCGGTCAGTTTGTGAACATCGCCGTGCCCGGCGATGCGTCCTCGCTGCTTCGCGTGCCCCTGAGCTTCTATCGCGCCGACGCCCAGGCCGGTACCGTCGAGCTGTGGTACGCCGTCGTGGGCGACGACACCCGTCGTCTATCGCAGATGGCCCCCGGCTCCAAGTCCAACCTGTTGGGCCCTGGCGGCCGCGGCTGGCTTGTTCCCGAGGGCACCAGGAAGGCGCTGCTCGTGGCGGGCGGCATCGGCGTTCCGCCCGTGCTCTGCCTCGCCGGCAAGCTTGTCGAGCAGGGCGTGGATGTCGACGTTTGCCTGGGCTTTGGCACCGCTTCCAAGGCCGTGGGCATCGATGAGTTCCGCGCGCTGGGCGCCACGGTTAACGTGTGCACCGATGATGGCACGCTGGGCACGCACGGTTTTTGCACCGACCCGGCAGCCGAGCTGCTTGGCGAGGGCGGCTACGACTATGTGGCCAGCTGCGGCCCCGCTGTCATGATGAAGAAGGTCGCCTCCGCTGCCGCCGAGGCCGGTGCGTTCTGCGAGGTGTCGCTCGAGCGCATGATGAGCTGTGGCTTTGGCGCCTGCAACACCTGCAATGTCGAGACGGTCGACGGTATGAAGGGTGCTTGTATGTGCGGCCCCGTGTTCGATGCTTCCAAGGTGGTGGTCTTCTAGTGGGTACCGTGAACATGGCCGTCGATTTCGGCGGCGTCAAGATGCAGAACCCCATCAACACCGCAGCCGGTACCTTTGGCTACGGTTGGCAGTTCCAGAACTTCTTTGATGTTTCCCAGCTGGGCGCCATCACCACCAAGGGTTGCGCTGCCGAGCCCTGGCCCGGCAACCCCGCGCCCCGCATGGCCGAGATTCCCGGCGGTATGATCAACTCCGTGGGCCTTCAGAACCCCGGCGTGGCCGCCTTTGCCCGCGAGTCCGGTCCGTGGCTCGAACAGCTGTCCAAGGACGGCTGCCAGGTCATCTGTCAGGTTGCCGGCCACTCCGTTGACGAGTTTGTCCGCGCACTCGAGATGTATGTCGAGCTGTGCCCCTGGGCTGCCGGCTACGAGATCAACGTGAGCTGCCCCAATATCGCCGCCGGCGGTGCCGCCATGGGCTCCACGCCCGAGGGCGCCTCTTCCGTTATGGCTGCCTGCCGCAAGGTGACCGATAAGCCGCTGTTCGTGAAGATGGCGCCGGTCAACGTCGCTGAGATCGCCAAGGCCCTCGAGGCTGCCGGCGCCGACGGCCTTTCGGTCATCAACTCCATCCAGGGCATGGCTATCGACGTCCATACCCGCAAGTCCCGCGTGGCAAAGCCCAAGGGCGGCCTTTCGGGCCCGCTGTGTCATCACATCGCCGTGCGCATGGTCTGGGAGGTTGCCCAGGCCGTCGATATCCCCATCAACGGTGTCGGCGGCGTCATGACCGGCGAGGATGCGGCCGAGTTTATTCTGGCCGGCGCCACCTGCGTGTCGGTCGGCATGGCCAACTTTGTTGATCCGTGCGCCTCGATTAAGATCGCGCACGAGCTCGAGGCCTGGGCCGAGTCCCAGGGCGTAAAGGACATCAACGAACTGGTAGGTGCTTTCGAATGCTAGAGACCGATGCCCGCGACCGCGTAATCGTCGCCCTCGACTGCGATCGTGAGCGTGCGCTCGAGCTTGCCCACGAGCTTTCGGGCCATGCCGCCTGGCTCAAGGTTGGCATGACGCTCTATTACGCCGAGGGTCCCCAGATCGTCAAGACGTTCAAGGACCTGGGCTTTAAGGTCTTCCTTGACCTTAAGTTCCATGATATTCCGCATCAGGTTCGCGGTGCCGCCCGTTCGGCCTCGCTTGCCGGTGCCGACCTGCTTTCGGTTCACGGCTTGGGTTCGGGCGCCATGCTCGCTGCCTGCCGCGAGGGTGCCGAGGAGGCGCGCGAGGACCGCGCCAAGCTCGTCGCCATCACCGTTCTTACGAGCATGAATCAGGATGCCTTGAGCGAGATCGGCGTCGAGTCGCCCGTGGCTGAGGAGGCCGCCCGCCTGGCAAAGCTCGCTCAGGCCAACGGCATCGACGGTATCGTGTGCTCGCCGATGGAGGCTCACGACATGCGTGAGCTGTTGGGTCCCGATGCCCTGATCGTGACTCCGGGTGTGCGTCCGGTTGGTGCCGCCCTTGGTGACCAGTCCCGTGTGGCGACGCCTTCCCAGGCTATCGAGCGAGGCGCAAGCCACATTGTGGTGGGCCGTCCCATCACCGGCGCCGACGATCCGGTCGCCGCCTTTGACGCCATCGTCGCCGAGCTGGTCGAAAACGTCGCGTAAAAGATTCCCCTAAGTCACCACTTTTGGGTCTCATTAGCGCAAAATAGCCCCTGTGCCTGCGTAAACTTTCCCATCCTTTGTGTGGAATCGCAGGTCAGGGGCTTAACTTTGGGCGCAGTATATTGCACTTTTTGCGGGTATCGTCTAACCTATGGACCCGCGATTGGGCATTTTGTACGTTCTACGTGCTAAAATGCCAATTATTGAATCAGATATAACCCAACTATTTGGAGGTACGAATGGCACTCCCTCAGCTTACCGATGAGCAGCGCAAGCAGGCTCTTGAGAAGGCTGCTGCCGCACGTCACGCCCGCGCTGAGCTTCGCGAGCAGATCAAGAAGGGCGAGAAGTCCCTCGAGTCCGTGCTCAACTCCGATGACCCCATCGCTTCCCGCATGAAGGTTTCCACCCTCATCGAGTCTCTTCCCGGTTATGGCAAGGCCAAGGCCGCCAAGATCATGGAGGAGCTCGGTATCTCCGCTACCCGTCGCGTCCAGGGCCTCGGCGTCCGTCAGCGCGAGCAGCTCCTCGAGCAGCTGACCAAATAAGTGGGCGCTCAGGATTCCAAGCTCTTTGTGATTTCTGGACCGTCAGGCGCAGGGAAGGGCACGCTCGTCACTCGTGTGCGCGAGCGCCGCTCGAACCTGGGCCTGACGGTTTCGGCTACCACGCGAGCACCACGCAAAGGTGAGGTCGACGGCGTCAACTACTTTTTCCTGACGCGTGAGGAGTTCGACCGCCGCGTGGCAAACGGTGAGTTTGTTGAGTGGGCCGAGGTCCACGGTAACTGCTACGGCACGTTGGTGAGCGAGGTTCAGTCCAAGCTCGCCTCTGGTTCGTCTCTCATCTTGGAGATCGATGTCCAGGGTGCCCTGCAGGTGAAGGAGCGTTTCCCCGAGGCCGTGCTGATCTTTATCAAGCCACCTTCGCTCGAGGTGCTTCGCGAGCGTCTAGTCGGTCGCGGTACCGAGACGCCCGAGACGATTGAGCTGCGTATGGCAAACGCCGCCGATGAGCTTGCCCTTGCCGACCGCTACGACGACGTAGTGGTTAATGACGATCTCGACCGCGCGACCGATGAGCTCGTTCGCGTTCTCGATATGCATGAAAGGATCTGAGGTCCGTGTCCGTTGTAAAGCCTTGCATTGACGATCTTCTGGAGAAGACCGATCACAACCGCTTCCTGCTCGCTTCGCTTGCCTCCAAGCGCGCCTGCGACATCAATAGCATGCTGCGTGGCCAGCACAACCGTGTGCTTGCCGTCCAGGATGTCGATGACATCACCATTGGGCTTTCCGGTGCCGATACCATCTCGATGGCTATGGACGAGATTGTCGACGGCGACATCTCTTACGACGAGGCCCGTTACGAGAAGGCGCTCGGCCACAAGGTTGCTGAAGCCTAAATGGCGGCTCGCGTCTGCCTGGTCCACTATCACGAGGTTGGACTGAAGGGTAAGAACCGCGCACATTTTGAGCATATCCTCATGGATAACATCAAGGCGGCCTTGGCCGCCTTTTCCGTGAATGCCGTGTCTCGAATTTCCGGTTATATCCTCGTGACCTTTAACGAGCATCAGGCCGATGAGGCGGCGCGTGTCATTCGCACCGTTCCCGGCGTTGCTCGCGTGTCTTTGGCGTATCACACCAATCGCGACCCTCAGGAGTACTGTGCCGCCGCCGTGAAGGCGCTGCGCGAGTTTGGTTCCTTCGATTCGTTTAAGGTGCACGCCAAGCGCTCCAATACTGACTATGAGCTCACCTCGATTGACATCAATCGTCAGGTGGGCGAGGTGCTGTGTGAGGCCTTCCCCGATAAAAAGGTTCAAATGCACGACCCCGATGCGATGGTGCACGTACTGGTGGTCCAGGGTAGCGTTTATGTGTATGCGCGCTCCGAGCGCGGCGTGGGCGGTCTGCCGGTTGGTTCTGCCGGCAAGGTCGTGACGCTGCTGTCGTCGGGTATCGATTCTCCGGTGGCGACCTGGATGCTCGCGCGTCGCGGCGCGGTGTGCGTGCCGGTGCATTTCTCTGGTCGTCCGCAGACGCCCGATACGAGCGAGTATTTGGTGCAGGACATCATCCGTGCGCTTGAGCCGGGTGTCCAGATCGGCCGCCTGTACGTGGTGCCGTTTGGCGACTGCCAGCGTGAGATTTCGGTCACCTGTCCCAGCAACCTGCGCGTGATCATGTATCGCCGCATTATGTATTCGGTTGCCGAGCACATTGCACACATCGAGGGCGCCAAGGCCATCGTGACGGGCGAATCGCTTGGGCAGGTTGCCTCCCAAACGCTTGAGAATATCATGGCCGTTAACGAGGCCGTGAAGATCCCCGTGTTCCGTCCTCTCATCGGTTCGGACAAGCAGGAGATCATCGCGCGCGCCGAGGAGATCGGTACGTTTGATATCTCGACTGAGGCCGCTCCCGACTGCTGCACGCTGTTTATGCCGCGCCGTCCCGAGACGCACGCTAAACTCGATGCCGTGCATGAGGCCTGGGAGCTGTTCGATCACGAGGAGATGATCGAGCGCCTGCTCAAGCAGACCGAGTACATCGACTTCGAGAGCAACACGTATAAGGCCCCTAAGACCTTAAAACGCAAACATTCGGAGCTTGCTCCGCGTGAGATTTACCAAAATCACGAGTAATTTTGTGCATAGACCGATGATGCGCCTGCATCGTCGGTCTTTTGCTATCTGGGCATTTTGCGGCTAAGTGTTCATTTGCTGACGTGTGCCTGAATAAATGGACAGATTTGTGCAAGGTTTTGGTCGGTTTTTGGTTTGACCGCTAAAACCGGTTTTGGAGCGTGGCAGTTGCAGGGCTCTTTTCCTGACACGATGTTGTTGGGAGGTTTTGCTATGGCGCAGCGCGAACAACACGAACGGGTCAAACTGATGGACCGCTTGGCGGATAAGCTGTTCGGTCATAAGGCAGTGGTGATGGCGATACTGGTCGTCATTGCGATGGCGAGTGGACTGGCGATGGCGAACCTTGGCGGCGGTGCCGGCAGTGTGTCGTTTGAGCACACTGATGGTTCGGGTTCGTTAGTGGAGCCGGGATCCGGCGATGCCTCGAGCGGAAAGGCATCCGAAGGCTCTTCGCCTAAGGCGTCTGCCGCGGCAGAGGTTTATGTCGATGTTGATGGCGCCGTTGTGTCGCCCGGTGTATATCGCCTCAAGGATGGCGCGCGGGTGGCTCAGGCGATTGATGCCGCCGGCGGGCTGGCGCCCGAGGCAGACGTTACGGGGCTCAATCGGGCATCTAAGGTCGTCGATGGACAGAAGATTCACGTTCCAACGGTAGGGGAGCAGCAGACGTCCATTGCGGAAGCCGGTGTTGATGGTGGGGCTTCCGCATCATTGGGCGTGAGTGGCGCAACGGGCCTAGTCAACATCAATACGGCAAGCGCGGCAGAGCTGCAGACGCTCTCGGGCATCGGTCCCTCCATGGCGCAGTCGATTATCGATGAGCGGACAAAGAACGGTGCTTTTGCCTCGGTTGACGATCTGATGCGTGTGTCGGGAATCGGCGAGAAGAAGCTTGCCAAAATCAAAGATTGCATCTGCGTATGAGTGCGACCGAGCGCGAGCATGTGATGCCTCCGCGGCCCCTGATGCCGTGGACGATGGCCCTGTGTGCCGGCGTGTGCATGAGCTGCGCCTTGGTGCTCAACGTGGCCGCTGATGTGCTGCTGAGGGAGCAGGCGCCGGCGGTCGGGCTGCTATGGGCCATTCCCGTTGCGGCGGCGGCATTCGTTGTGCTGGCTCAATTTTGTGCACCGCTTGCTCCTTGGAAGCGGTGGATGCATGCCGCGTCCGTTGGTCTCGTGGCGGGAGCGGTCGTCTCGGCGTGGTGGGCTGTGGGCACGCTAGGCGCCTCGAAGGCGCTCGACGGTCGAGCGGCAAGCAGCCTCGAGTTTGTCGTGCAGGGCGATCCATCCATAAACGACGACGTGTATTCCTATACCTGCGAGGCACGCGCGGACGGTAAGAACTTGGCAACGGTTCGTCTATCGTTTGACCGCGAGCTCAAGGTCGGGGCGCACGTGCGTGTTATCGGCCGCGTTTCACGTTTTGAGAACGATCCATATGGACGATCGCGCGTGCTCCGAGGCGAGGTGCGCAAGGTTCAAGCCCTTCGAGTTGTGTCGGTCGATGAGGGCTCTCCGGGGCCGCTGCTTCGGCTGCGAAATGGGCTGCTAGCGTCCATCGCGCCTGCGACCGACCCGGCGCGTGCGCTCATAGCCGGTGTCGTCTGCGGTCGTTCGGCCGAGCTACGCGCCCAGCCGGCGGGCGACTGGTTTTCGGTAACGGGAACGGCGCATCTTATCGCCGTCTCGGGCAGCCATTTGGCTATCGTGGGGTTTGTAATCGAGGGTGTATTGCAAAAGACTCGGTGCTCACGTGGTCTTCAGCGGGCGATATTGGCGGTAACGCTTGTGGGCTACGCTGCCTTTACGGGCGCGTCTCCCTCGGCCGTGCGCGCGTGCTGCATGGTGTTCGCGACGCTTGTCGTAAACGGCGCGGGGCGTCGCCGGCACGGTGCATCGGCACTCTTCGTAACCATGTCCATCTTTGTGCTACTGCGGCCGACGGTGCTGTTCGAGATGGGCTTTCAGCTTTCATGTGCCAGCGTCTTAGCCATTCTGTGCTTTTGCCCCTATGCGACCTACGCTTTGGGTGAGCTGGGTGTGCCATCGGGCGTTGCCAGCATGCTTTCCGTCACGCTGTGCTCGCAACTGGCGACACTTCCCATTACCATTCCTGCATTCGGTACGTTCTCGCTCATTGCTCCGTTGGCAAATGCGGTCATCGGTCCGGTGGTGAGCGTACTGCTTGCTTTGTCCATCGTGCTGGTTCCCTTTTCGCTCGTGGGACCGTTGCGGACTTGGGCGCTCGTTGTGCCCATGATTGCCGCCCGTTGCGCGCTGTTTTTCGAGCAGCTGTTTGCCGCCGTGCCGGGTGCATCCGTGAGCGTGCCGCCCGATAGCATGTGGATTTACCTAGTGCCGTGTTTGCTGGCGGTGCTGCTGGTCTGGTGGCCGCGTCCCCGTGCACGTCCTGTGGCGGTGGGGCTTGCATGCCTGGTGCTCTTGGCTGCGATTCCGTACGTCTACTGGGATCGATTCGCTCCGCCTTCGGTGACGGTGCTCGATGTGGGCCAGGCCGATGCGATTCTTATCCGCCAGGGCGGCGCAGTAGCGCTCGTCGACTGCGGGCTCGACGAGCGCGTGGTGGCGGCGTTGGTCCGCAATAACGTGCACCATATCGATGCCGTCTTTGTGACGCATTGGGATGAGGACCACTGGGGTGGTCTGCCTGCCGTGCTCGAACAGTTTTCGGTCGGAACGATTGCCGTGGCGGCTGATGCGCTGGAGGATGCTCCTGCCGAGGTGTTGAACCGACCTGGCGTGGAGTATCGGCAGGTGCGCCGTGGGGATACAGTCGACATCGGCTCATTTTGCGCCCGCGTGATGTGGCCATTCGAGTCCGTGGATGGCGAGGGAAATGAGGACTCGCTTGTCCTGCTGCTCTCTTATATTCAGGAAGGCAAGGGCCTGCGTATGCTCCTCACCGGCGATGCCGAGCTCGACCAAGAACGGGAATTCGTGCAGGAGGTGGGGGATATCGATGTCCTTAAACTTGGGCATCACGGCTCTAAGGTTTCAGTCGATGGTGAGTTGCTGGACGTCCTGAAGCCCGAGCTTTCCCTCGCGAGCGCGGGCGAGGGGAATCGATACGGCCATCCGTCCGACGCCTGCATCGATGCCGTTAAGGAAGCGGGCGGCGTGTTCGCGTGCACTATCGAACACGGCGACATTACCGTCACGCCGACTGCGAATGGCTTTGCGATGCGATGCCAGCGACCGTGACGACGTCGTTGGCGTGTGGTGGGACCCTGGGCTAGAATGGCACGGAGCGAATACGAAGGCCTGCGGGAGGGGAGCGCAATGTCCGAAACCGGTCTGCTGCCGGCATATCTGATCGTCGGTACCGACGGAGTCAAGCGCGATCATGCCGTCTCGCGCATGAAGGCGCGTCTGGAAAAGACGGGCATGGTCGAGTTCAACCTCGACGAGCGCGACATGACCAAAGACCCCGATATCGAGTCGATTATCGGATCGCTTAACACCTTTCCGATGGGCAGCGAGTTTCGCCTGGTAATCCTTGATGGCTGCTCAAAGCTCGCCAAGGCGGTCTCGGAGACGCTCGTTGAGTATCTGGCAAGTCCCAACCCCACAACGGTCTGCCTCATCATCGCCGACTCGCTTGCCAAGAACACGCGCCTGTATAAGGCGATCGCCAAAATCGACAAGAAGGCCGTGATCGATTTCTCCGGCACCAAGCGCTGGGAGTTACCGCGCCGCGTGCAACAGATGGCGACGCAGCACGGCAAGTCGATCTCGACGGCGGCCGCCGAGGAACTCGTCTCGCGTTCGGGTGAAAACACTCGCATGCTCGATAACGACTTGGCTAAGCTTGCCCAGATGGTCGAGGCGCCCCAGATTGAGCTTGCCGACGTTGAGCACTGGATTGTACGTACGGCCGAGGTTCAACCCTGGGACTTTCTCAATGCGGTCTCGGCCCGTGACATGCGACGCTCGCTCGAGCTCTTCAATCTACTGCCCGCCAAGAGCTACGTGTGGACTTACACATTGCTGTGCGGCCGCATCCGCGAGCTTATCGTTGCCAAGGCGCTCGATGCGCGCGGACAGGGTCGTGAGCTGGCCGCAACACTTAAGCTCCAGTCCTGGCAGGTCAAGAATCACCTGACCTGGGCACGTCGCTTTTCGATGGCAGAGCTCGTTGCCGCGCTCGAGGGCGCGGTCGATGTGGAGCTCGCACTGAAGGGTTCGGCCGATTCTCAGACCGCGCTTTTGCTCTGGATTACGAACATCTTGAGAAAATCGTGATGATACCTGCCTATTTGACAAATTCGTTCTATCCCTTTGAGGGGGAGCGTGCTATAGTAGGCGCTTGCATGACCTCACCGTGTCTCAGAGGTGTCATACATTTTTTGCAAGGAACTCGAAAGGAACTCCAGAAGTGGCAAACATCAAGTCTCAGAAGAAGCGTATCCGCACCAATGAGGCAGCTCGCATGCGTAACAAGGCTGTCAAGTCCGAGCTCAAGACGCTGACCAAGCACGTCCAGTCCGCCGTCGCCGAGGGCGACGCCGAGAAGGCCCAGGCTGCCCTCAAGACCGTCACCAAGCGTCTCGACATGGCTGCCGCCAAGCATGTTATCCACAAGAACCAGGCTTCCAACCGCAAGTCCGGTCTTGCCAAGCTCGTGAACAGCATCAACGCTTAAGTTGTAAATTTCACACCACACAGATTACGCGCATAAATGGAGCCTGTTTTATGGAACAGGCTCCATTTTTTGTACCGCTCGGGTAAGATAGTCCGCATGAATACTTCAATTGACATTTCCCACATCCGCAACTTCTCGATTGTTGCGCACATCGACCATGGCAAGTCCACGATTAGTGACCGCATCCTCGAGCTCACCCATACCGTCGACGAGCGCGACATGGAGTCGCAGCTGCTCGACACCATGGATATCGAGCGCGAGCGCGGCATTACGATCAAGTCCAATGCCGTTCGCGTGTCCTATGACGCCGACGATGGCGAGACGTATCAGTTCAATCTGATCGATACGCCGGGCCACGTGGACTTTACCTATGAGGTCTCGCGCTCGCTGGCAGCCTGTGAGGGCGCGGTGCTCGTTGTCGACGCCACGCAGGGCGTCGAGGCGCAGACCGTCTCCAACGCGACGCTCGCCATGAACGCCAATCTGGACATTGTGCCGGCCATCAACAAGATCGACCTGCCCTCGGCCCATCCCGATGAGGTTAAGACCGAGATCGAGGATGACCTGGCGATTCCTGCCGATGATGCCGTGTGTGTCTCGGGCAAGACCGGCGAGGGCATCCACGATCTGCTGGAGTCCATTGTCTTTTTGATTTCGCCGCCTAAGGGCGATGCAAACGCTCCGCTCAAAGCGCTCATTCTGGATTCGTACTTTGACGAGTATCGCGGTGTGGTGGCCACGGTGCGCGTTTTTGACGGCTCCATCAAAAAGGGCGATACCCTGCGCATGATGCAGGCAGAGGGCGACTTTTTGGTCGACGGCGTGGGTGTCAAGCGTCCTGCCGAGACCCCGGTTGACGCGCTGACGGTTGGCGAGGTCGGCTACGTGGTCACGGGCCTGAAGGACCCCGAGGCCGTTCGCGTGGGCGATACCCTCACGTGGGCGTCGAATCCCTGCCCCGAGCCGCTTCCCGGCTACCGCGAGGCTAAGCCCATGGTCTATACGGGCCTGTTCCCGATCGATAACAAGGACTACGAGAACCTGCGTGACGCGCTCGATAAGCTGCACGTCAACGACCCGTCGTTGGTGTGGGAGCCCGAGACCTCGGTGGCGCTCGGCTTTGGCTTCCGCGTGGGCTTCCTGGGCCTGCTGCACATGGAAGTCGTCAAGGAACGCCTGGAGCGCGAGTTCAACCTGGACCTCATTGCCACGAGTCCCTCGGTCGACTATCACGTCTACAAGACCGACGGCGAGATGATTGATGTCCGTAGCCCGCAGGATCTTCCCGAGGCCACGCGCATCGAGCGTATCGAGGAACCCTACCTCAAGGCTAAGATCATCTGCCCGCCCGAGTATACGGGTGCCGTCATGCAGCTCGCTATCGAGCACCGTGGCATTACAACCGACATGATCCATCTCACGAGCAAATCGGTCGAGATGCGCTTTGACATGCCGCTCGCCGAGCTCATCCTGGACTTCTTTGACCAGCTCAAGAGTCGTACCAAGGGCTATGCCTCGCTCGACTACGAGTTCAACGAGTACCGTCCCTCCGAGCTCGTTAAGCTCGATATCTTGCTTTCGGGCGACGAGGTGGACGCGCTGTCGTTTATCGTCCACAAGGACAAGGCCTATGGTCTGGCCCGTGGCCTGTGCGACAAGCTTAAGGAGATCATCCCGCGTCAGCTGTTCGAGGTGCCCATCCAGGGTGCTATCGGCAATAAGATCATTGCCCGCTCCACCGTCAAGGCGCGTCGCAAGGACGTGCTTGCTAAGTGCTACGGCGGCGATATCTCGCGTAAGCGCAAGCTGCTCGAGAAGCAGAAAGAGGGCAAGAAGCGCATGAAGGCCATCGGATCGGTCGAGGTCCCGCAGGAGGCCTTTATGGCGATCCTCAAGGTGGACGAGTAGGTCTATGGCGCTTTCTGAATACAGCAAGCGGCTGCTGGGCGCCTATGCCGAGCAGCCGTTCCTTATGGCTCCCATGGCGGGCGTGACCGACCCTGCCTACCGCATCATGTGCCGCCGTCGCGGTGCCAATCTCGCCTATAGCGAGATGGTGAGCGTGGCGGGCCTTGCCTATGCTAGCAACAAAACGTGGCGCCTGGTGCTGCCGGCCGACGAGGAGCAGCAGATTTGCGTGCAGCTCTTTGGCTCCAAGCCCGAGCAGTTTGCGAGCGCCGTCGCCGCCGTCGAGGATCGTGTGGGCGATCGCCTGTCATTGATTGATATCAACATGGCCTGTCCGGCTCGCAAGGTCGTTACTAAGGGCGAAGGCTCGGCGCTTATGCGCACGCCCGACCTGGCCGAGAAGATTGTCGAGGCAGCGGTGGGCGCGGCTCATGTTCCCGTGACCGTGAAGATCCGCAAGGGTTTTTATGCCGAGGACCGCAACGCCGCAACGTTTGCCCAGATGCTCGAAGGGGCGGGCGCCTCCGCAGTTGCCGTGCACGGTCGTTGTGCCACGCAGCTCTATACGGGGCAGGCCGATTGGTCTGTCGTCGATGAGGTCGCAGATGCCGTCGAGATTCCCGTGATTGGTTCGGGCGATGTGTTCTGCGCCGAGGATGCCGCGGAGCATCTGCGCAGTTCTGGTGCCAGCGCGGTGTTTATCGCGCGCGGCATCTATGGTAATCCCTGGGTGTTCGGTGATGCTCGCGCCCTTGCGCTCGATGGCATACCGGTGCCGGCGCGCAGCTCCGTCGAGCGCCTGGACGCCCTGCGTGAACACCTAACGCTGACGCACGAGCTTCTGCCGCTCATGTCGCGTGCCCGCACGTACGCAAGCTGGTACTTAAAAGGCATGCCCCATGCCGCCGCTTGGCGTGCCCATGTGGTGCGCTGTTCCACATACGAGGAGTTTATGGTGCTGGTCGATGAGATCGAGCGCGATGTGGTGGCCTGCGAGGCCGCACTTGCCGCCGGCGAATCGGTGCCCCCTCATCCGCTGGAGGCTTAAGGGTGGCCGTTACCGCGCTGTACGTGCACGTGCCGTTTTGCGCCCAAAAGTGCCGGTACTGCGACTTTGACTCGCGCAGTTTTGCTCCGTGTGATCTGAGCGCTGCGCTCGATGCCTATTTTGAGCAGTTGTTCGCGCGTCTCGATGCTTTTGGCAAGGCTGGTGCCCTTGACCAGATCCGCACCGTCTATGTTGGCGGCGGTACGCCGTCGCTGGCGGGGGAGCGCCTGGTGGAGCTGGCGCGGCGTATTCGTGCGTGGTGCGCCCCCGTTGAGTTTACCTGCGAGGCCAATCCCGAGTCGCTGACCGCCGAGCTTGCCGCTGCACTTGCCAAGGTTGGTGTCACACGCGTCTCTCTGGGCGTGCAAACGCTCGATAACACCGAACTTACCGCTATCGGCCGTATTCACGATGCCGATCGGGCGCTCGCCGCCATCGCGACAGTCAAGACCGCTGGGCTTGACGTGTCGTGCGACCTTATGTGCGGACTTCCCGGGCAGACCGCAGCGAGTTGGAAGCGCACGCTCGATGGCGTGCTGGTGGCGGCGCCGCATCATGTGTCGGTGTACCCGCTCACGCTCGAGGAGGCCACGCCGCTCTACCTCATGGCGTGTCGCGACGAGTCGCTCGAGCCCGACGAGGATTTTCAGGCCGCCTGCATGGATATGGCACGCGAGCTCCTGGGTGCGGCCGGTTATCACCCCTATGAGGTGGCGAGCTATGCGCTCGACGGCCATGAGTGCGCCCATAACATTGCCTACTGGACCGGACGGGGCTACCTGGGCCTGGGTCGTTCTGCCGCGGGCATGCTCGACGCCGAGGATTTCGACCGTCTTGCAGGTTTGTTCCCCGGCGTGTCTTCTCGAGGCGATGCGCACCGCGTGCGTCTGGTGCAACGCGACGATGACGCGACGGCGTTCGAGGCCGAACATCTGTCGCAGCGCGAGGCTGCGGCCGAAGACCTGATGCTCGCCTGTCGCATGACGCGCGGTGTCGCGTCCGACCTGTTGGTTCGCGCGGCTCGTGTCATCCCGGCCGATGAGCTGGCAGCTGCCTGCGATCGCGCACTCGAATTGGGTCTTGCCACTTGGGTGCCTGAGACGCTCGGGGTCCATGAGGGACCCTTCACTTCGGCAGATGTCGTCGCGGGTCATGTTCGAGCTCGTCTGGCGCCGACCCACCTGGGCTGGCTCGATGGAAATGTTCTGTTCGAGCTGTTTTGGGATCTAGCTTAGGTCGCTCGGGTAGAATTACCGGAATATATACGCTGCTGTGAGCAGGAGGTTGCCGCGCATGGCGACGATGAACGAAAAAGATTACTACGAGATTCTGGGTGTCTCCAAGGACGCCACCTCGCGTGATATTCAAAAGGCCTTCCAGCAAAAGGCCCGCAAGCTCCATCCGGACGTCAACAAAGAGCCGGATGCCGAGGAAAAGTTTAAAGAGGTTTCCGAGGCCTACGCCGTGCTTTCGGACGAGCAGAAGCGTTCGCGCTACGACGCCATGCGTTCGGGCAATCCCTTTGCCGGTGCTCCTACGGCTTCGCCCTATGGTGGCGGCTACGCCGGCAGCACGGGTTATGGCAATCCTTTTGAGGGCGGCTTTCCTTTTGGCGGTGCCTGGGGCCAGCAGCGTCGTGGGCAGGCTGCCTATAATCCCGAGAACGGTGCCAACGTGGTCGTCGATATCAAACTCGACGCCAAGGAGGCCAAGGGCGGTGCCCGCAAGACCGTCCGCTATACGCGTTTCGATACGTGCGGACATTGCGGCGGCTCGGGCTCCGTTTCGTCTGAGCATGCCCATACCTGCCCGAGCTGCGGTGGCCGCGGCCACATCGACGTCGACCTGTCCTTCCTGTTTGGTGCGGGTGCGTTCCAGTCGGTCTGCCCCGAGTGCGGCGGTTCCGGTAAAGTCGTGGCCGATCCCTGTCCCGATTGCGGCGGCAGCGGTCGTACTCGCGTAACCTCCGAGCAGACGATTGAGTTTCCTGCCGGCACGCACGATGGCGACGAGGTCCGCATTGGCGGCATGGGTCATGCTGGCACCAACGGTGCCGCGGGCGGCGACCTGGTCGGTCGCGCCCATGTTGAGGCCGAGCGCCTGGAAGGTAAGGCTCGTACCGGTTTTTACCTGATGGGCATCGTGGCGCCGTTTTTGGTGCTGTCGGCCATCTCGGGCGTGTTCTCGGCCTTTGCCGTGATGTGCTTTATTCCGTTTGCCATGGGCCTATTTATGGTGGTCTCGGACGGCGTGCTGCACCGCAGCCTGCTGTGGTGGAAGCGCGGCGCGATGCAGTTTGCCAACGGTTTTGCCAACGGATTTATGTTTGCGCTCGTGTCGGTTTGGTTTGCGAGCTGCTCGCAGCGTGCCATGCTTTCGCCCTACGCAATGCAATAACATCAACCCCTCTGTTTGCGGCCGGCCCAGCTTGGGTATAGGACGCACTGTGACAATAATGAAAGTCGGAAGGATTCGGTCGTGTCGGAAAATAGGGATTACTACGAGGTGCTTGGCGTCGACAAGGATGCCGACGCGCGGACGATTAAGCGCGCGTTTCTAAAGAAGGCCCGTACCGTACACCCGGACGTTTCGGACGACCCCGAGGCCGAGGCCAAGTTCAAAGAGCTCAACGAGGCATATTCCGTTCTTTCCGATGAGCAGAAGCGTGCTAACTACGACCGTTACGGCACTGCCGACGGCCCTGGTGGTTCGGGCTACGTCGATATCAACGATATCTTTGGCGGCATGGGCATGGACGACTTGTTCTCGTCGTTCTTTGGCGGCGGTGCCGGCGGTGGCGCCCGCAGCCGTCGTGAGCGTCGTCGCGGACGAGACATGGCCATCTCGCTTTCGGTGACGCTCGAGGAGGCGGCGCTCGGCTGCAAAAAGACAATCAGCTATGACCGCCTTGCTCCTTGCGAGGACTGCAATGGCACCGGTAGGGCAGAGGGCGCACAGGAAAAGCAGTGTGGCCGCTGCCACGGTACGGGCTACGTCACGACGGTTCAGCGATCGTTTTTGGGCCAGGTTCAGTCTTCCTCGCCTTGCCCCGACTGCCATGGCGAGGGCACGGTTATCGACCATCCCTGCGAGACCTGCGACGGTCAAGGCCGCACGCCTTCGCACGAAAAGATCGACATCGATATTCCCGCCGGCGTTTCGACCGGTCGCCAGCTGCGCGTGAGCGGCTTTGGCGAGGCCGGCCTTCGCGGCGAGCCTTCGGGCGACCTGATTGTCAACGTGCGCGTTTCCGACCATGAGCGCTTTAAGCGCAACGGGGACGACCTGTACCTGGTGAGCGATATCTCGATTGCGCAGGCCGCACTCGGCTGCGAGATCGAGGTCGAGGGCATTATGCCCGACGAGGTCGTTAAGGTGACGGTTCCCGCCGGCGCCCAGTACGGCGACACCGTGAGCGTCAATAATTACGGCATGCCGCGCATTGGCGGTGGCGGTTCGCGTGGCCGCCTGATCGTGCAACTGCGCGTGGTCGTTCCCACCAATCTTTCCAATAAGCAGCGCGAGCTGCTCCGTGCTTTTGCCGATGAGATGCGCGATGACGTCGCTTCCGGTAAGAAGTCGGTGACCGACCGTATCAAGAGTGCCCTCGACGATATCCTCGATTAAGGAGCCCGCGTGCTCGCACCCCATATTTCCGTCGTCAACCTCGGCTGCCGTGTCAACCGGGTTGAGTCTGACCGTATCACTGCCGATCTTATGCGCTTGGGCTTTGCTATTGTGGAGCCCCAGGATGCCGATCTGATCGTCATTAACACTTGTGCCGTTACGGGCGAGGCCGAGGCCAAGACCCGTAAGGCCGTCCGTCATGCGCTGGCCCATCCAAACGAGCCCTATGTGGTCGTGACCGGATGCGTGGTCAATTTGCATCCCGAGGAGCTGTCGGAGCTTTCGGATCGCGTGATTGCCGAGCCGTCCAAGATAGATGTCGCCGAACGTGTATGCGAGGTGCTGGGTGTTGAGTCCGATAGCGTTCCCGCCTGCAGCGATGGCGAGGTGGTCGATGCGCTCGGTCGCTCTCGCCTGGGCGTGAAGATTCAGGATGGCTGCAACCATCGCTGCACCTATTGCATTGTGTGGAAGGCGCGCGGCCCCGAGCGCTCCGTGCCCGTCGAGTCCGTGCTCGAGCAAGTTCGCGAGGCCCAGGAGGCCGGCGTGCCCGAGGTGGTGCTGACCGGTGTGAACCTGGGTGCCTACGATGGCAAGAGCGCGACCGACGAGCACGTCGAAATCGATGAGCTGCTCGTGGCCATCATGGAGCGCACGTCTATTCCGCATGTGCGCATTT
Organism: uncultured Collinsella sp.; assembly: GCA_902493535.1. Taxonomy (GTDB): domain Bacteria; phylum Actinomycetota; class Coriobacteriia; order Coriobacteriales; family Coriobacteriaceae; genus Collinsella. The sequence goes on from CABUQG010000002.1 coordinate 86,548, forward strand.
CCTCGGTCGAGCCCATGGATATCTCCGAGCGCCTTCTTAAGGTTATGGCGCGCTACCCGCAGCGTATCGCCCCGTTTTTGCACCTGCCCGTGCAGTCCGGCTGCACGGCGACCCTGCATCGCATGGGCCGTCCCTATAGCGCCGAAGCCTTTGAGGACACGGTGCGTATGATTCGCGCCAACTTGCCCCAGGCGTCCCTTTCGTGCGATGTCATCGTCGGTTTTCCTGGTGAGACGGACGAGGAGTTCGAGGAGTCGCTGGCGCTGTGCCGCCGTGTGGGTTTCTCGCGTATGCACGTGTTTCGCTACAGCAAGCGTCCCGGTACCCTTGCTGCCGACATGCCCGACCAGGTGCCACCCGAGGTTATGGCCGAGCGCAGCCGCCGTATGCGGGCCGCCGCACAGGAGCTCGCTATTGCCGACGCTCGTCGTCGCGTGGGCACGGTCGAGCGTGCCGTGCTCGAGTATGGTGACAACCTGACGCTCGGCTCGTTCCATCATGCCCGTCTTGACGATACCTGTGGACTTACAGCCCCGTGCCTGCTCGATGTTGCTATCATCGGAGTCGATGATTCCGGCTTGGTCCATGCACGCAGGGAGGTTCATGGAAGCCTCGAAGATTAGACTTACCGTTCCCGAGGGAATTGATCCCTCGTGCGTTTTGGGCGCCGGCGACGGCGTCCTTCGCGTGCTCGAGAGCTTGGTTCGCGCTCACGTGGTCGCCCGTGGCGATAGCATCGCCGTGAGCGGCGACCCGGACGAGGTCGAACTCGTGGCGCGCTTTTTCGAGCACGCTTTTCGTGAGGCTGCTGCCGGGCGCACGCTTTCTGCCGACGATGTCTCGCGCTGTCTGGCCGTTCTGCGCGACGGTGAGCACGAGGCTACGTCGCTTCGCGATGACGTGCTGCTTTCGTATCGCGGCCGTGTCATTCGTCCCAAGACGCTCGGGCAAAAGCGCTATGTGGATGCCATTCGCTCGCATACCATCACCTTTGGCTTGGGTCCTGCCGGTACCGGTAAGACCTATCTGGCCATGGCGCTCGCCGTTGCCGCGCTCAAGCGTCACGAGGTGGGCCGTCTGATCTTGACGCGTCCGGTTGTCGAGGCGGGGGAGAATCTGGGCTTTTTGCCCGGTACTCTTGAGGAAAAGATCGATCCCTACATGCGTCCGCTCTACGACGCCCTTTTTGACATGATGGATCGCGAGCGCACCGATGAGCTTATGGAGCGCGGCGTGATCGAGATCGCCCCGCTTGCCTACATGCGCGGCCGCACTCTGAGCGATGCCTTCGTGGTGCTCGACGAGGCGCAAAATACCACGCCCGAGCAGATGAAGATGTTCCTGACGCGCTTGGGCTTTAACTCTAAGTTCGTGATTACCGGCGACCTGAGCCAGCGTGACCTGGTGGGTCGTCGTGGTGGCTTGACGGATGTCGAGAAGATTTTGGGCCGTGTCGACGATGTGGCGTTTGCGCACCTGGAGCGCGCCGACGTGGTGCGCCATGCCCTGGTGGGTCGTATCATCGAGGCATACGATACTTATGATGATGTGCGCGAGAAACGCGTACGTGACCGAAAGGAGTCCCGTTGAGTGTATTGATCAGCAACGATGCCGAGCTCGATACGCTGCTCGACGTGCGGGAGGTGGAGCACATCTGCGAGGTCGTGCTTGCCGCCGAGGGCGTTGAACGTGAAGTCGAGATTTCCCTTTCGTATGTCGACGAGGACGAGATGCACGAGCTCAACCACGAGTGGCGCGGTATCGACCGCACCACCGATGTGCTCTCGTTTGAGTGCGATTCGGCATTTGACGATGACATTCCCGCCGATGAGACGCTCGAGCTCGGCGATATTATCTTGGCCCCGCAGGTTATTGCCCGTCAGGCCCCCGGTTTTGGCAATAGCCCCGCTGACGAGTGCCGTCTGATGCTCGTACACGGCATGCTGCACCTGCTGGGCTATGACCACATCGAGGACGACGAGGCCGAGGTCATGGAGGCCCGCGAGGACGCCATCCTGCGCGATCTGGCGCTTGAGCGCGGCGAGGACCCTAAGCTAGTCCACGTCGGCCCCATCACCAACCACGCCCACGACTAGGAGCCGTCTATGATTCCCGGATCGAACAAGGACCATCCGTCCTTCTTAAAGTCGTTTTCCTACGCCATGGAGGGCTTCGTCACCGCCGTCAAGACCGAGCGCAATATCAAGGTCATGCTCGTAGCGGGCATGTGTACCGTCATTGCCGGCTGCATCGTGGGGCTCGATATTGCCGAGTGGGCCACGATTATCATCTGTTGTGGCTTGGTGATTCACGGCGAGCTGTGCAACACAGCCATGGAGGCGATCGTCGACCTGGCGACCCAGGAGCTCCATCCGCTGGCAAAGCGTGTGAAGGATATCGCCGCCGCCTCCGTATACGTACTTTCCATCACCGCCGCGATTGTCGGATTGCTGGTATTTGCCCACGCGCTCGACTTTATTTAGAAAGGGATTTTCATGTCCGACAATATGCAGCCTATCGATGAAACTCTGGACGACGAGTCCCTGGATGCGGTGGATGCCGAAGCGAACGATGCCTATGAGGATGTCGAGGAGTTCGATCCGTTTGAGGGCATGAGCGACGAGGAACTCGACGCCCTGTGCGACGAGGGCGACAGCCTCGCGGGCTTTGGCGACGTTGAGCCTGGTTTCCGCAGCGGCTTCGTGGCGCTGGTCGGCCGCCCCAACGCCGGCAAGTCCACGCTGCTCAACGCCTGCTATGGCAAAAAGGTCGCCATCACCTCGCCGGTGGCCCAGACGACCCGCCGCCGCATGCGCGCCGTCGTCAACCGCCCCGGTTACCAGCTGGTCTTTGTCGATACCCCGGGTATCCACAAGCCCAAGGACGGCCTGGGGTCCGAGCTCAACAAGAGCGCGTTGTTCGAACTGAACGATGTCGATGTCGTCGCGTTTTTGATTGATGCCACCAAGCCGATCGGCAGGGGAGACGCCTGGGTTGCCGAGCGCGTCAAAAACGCCCGTTCCAAGAAGGTCCTGGTGCTCACCAAGGCCGATGAGGCCGACCCCGCACAGGTCATGGAGCAGCTTAAGACAGCCCACGAGCTCATGGAATATGACGATGAGATCGTGACGTCGTCGGTCAAGAACTTCAACGTCGATGCCTTCATTGAGACCGTTGCGCACTTTTTGCCCGAGGGTCCGCGTTGGTTCCCCGAGGACATGGGTACCGACGCTTCCGACGAGACGCTCGTTGCCGAGTTTGTGCGCGAGAAGGTCTTGCGCCGCACCCGTGATGAGATCCCGCACTCCGTGGGCGTCATCTGTGACGCCCTCGAGCAGACTAAGAAGGTCCTGCGCGTGCACGCCACGATTTACGTCGAGCGCGAGGGGCAGAAGGGCATCATCATCGGCAAGGGCGGCGAAATGATTAAGCATATCGGCATCGATGCCCGTCGTGACCTTGAGCGTATCTTTGGCACGCAGGTCTTTTTGGAGCTGGACGTGAAGGTCAAGGCCGGCTGGCGCGACGACGAGGCCCAGATTCGCCGCTTTGGCTACAACGCCGAGGACTAAGGGCGCGCGGCGCGCATGGCAGGCTCCCGGACATATCGCACGAAAGTGCTCGTCCTCGACAAGACGAAGCTCAAAGAGACGGACCTGATCCTTACGATGCTTGACGAGCGGGGTCGGCAGGTTCGTGCCGTGGCGAAGGGCGCCCGCAAACCCGGTGGGCGCCTGGCCGCGCGCTGCGAGCTGTTCTGTACCGTCGATATGCTGCTCGCGCATGGACGGTCGCTCGACGTGGTTTCCCAAGCCGAGCTTATGGAGGCGCCGCTCGGCGCTGCGCCCGATTACGAGACGACCTGCGCCGCAAGCGCGATCGCCGAAGTCGCACGCGTGTGCTCGTTCGAGGACGCCGAGGATCCGTTTACCTTTGCTATAACGCAGCGAGCGCTTGCCCTGGTGGGCAGCGGGCTCGACACGGCGCATATGGATCTACTTGTGGCGGCATATGTGTTTAAGCTGCTATCGCACGTTGGCTATCGACCCGATTTCTCGGCCTGCGTGCTGTGCGGAGACCCCATGCTGTCGTATTTTTCGCCCCAGGCCGGCGGGCTCATGTGCGGCTCGTGCGCGTCGAGCGTTCCGGGTGCAGAGTTGGTATCGACCGGTGAGGTCGCATGGCTGCGCGCCCTCATGTCCATGACCTTCGATGCGCTTTTGGCTGAGAGGATCGATCCCCATACTGCCGCTTTTTTGTTGGGGCTTTCGCATGTCTGGGCGGCAACACATGCCGATCAGCGCCTCCGTGCGATGGAATTCATGTTGGGTCGGTGATGATGCGCGGGCGCGGGCTGCTTGTGGTAACATACCGACCTGTTGGTACCTCGACCTTGGTTGCTCGCTCCACCGGCGGCTTCCCAGTCCGAGGCGAATCGAGTCGCCCGCGGGCGACGTAAAACGAAAGGTGAAACAATGACTGTTTCCAAAGAGCGCAAGGCGGAGCTGACTGCCCAGTTCGGTAACACCCCGGTCGACACCGGTAACCCCAAGGTTCAGGTCGCCATCCTGTCCGAGCGCATCAAGGAGCTGACCGAGCACATGAAGTCCCACCAGAAGGACTTCCACACCCGTCGCGGTCTGCTCATGCTCGTCGGCCGCCGTCGTCGTCTTCTCTCCTACATCAAGAAGAACGACATCGTCGAGTACCGTGAGCTCATCAAGGCTCTGGGCATCCGCGACAACATCCAGTAGGATTTGTACATGCTAAGAGCGTCCTGCGCAGCGGGGCGCTCTTTTTGTGTAAGGGCGTGAACAATCACGCTCTGAAGCGTGGCGGGGGCAGGGGGCCCGCGTCACATGAGAAGCCCGCAGGCAAGGGGCCTGTGGGGTAAAGGAGAACAATGACACTCGTATCCAAGACCTTTGAGCTGTACGGCAAGACCTACACCTTTGAGTCGGGCGAGCTTGCCAAGCAGGCTACCGGCGCGTGCCTGGTCAAGCAGGGCGACACCACGATGCTCGACACCGTGGTCGTCTCCAAGGAGCGCAAGAACTACGACTTCTTCCCGCTGACTGTCGACTTCAACGAGAAGATGTACGCCGCCGGCCGCATCCCGGGTGGTTACCTCAAGCGTGAGGGCCGTCCCAGCGAGAAGGCCACGCTTACCGCGCGCATGATCGACCGTCCGATTCGCCCGAGCTTCCCGGACGGCTTCCGCAACGAGGTGCACATCGTCGCCACCTCGCTCGTCGCCGACCAGGTCAACCCCTTCGACGTCATCAACGTCATGGGTGCCTCTCTGGCCATGACGCTTGGTGGCGTGCCCTTCGAGGGCCCGCTTGCCTGCGTGCGCATCGGCCGCAACGTGGAGACCGGCGAGTTTATCGTCAACCCCACCTATGAGGAGCGCGAGAACTCCGACCTGGACCTGGAGCTGGGCGGCTCTGCCGACTTCATCTCGATGGTCGAGGCCGGCGCCGAGGAGATCTCCGAGGACGACATGCTCGCCGCCATGAAGTTTGGCCAGGAGGCCCTTGCTGCCTTCTGCCAGGCTCAGGACGAGTTCGTCGCCGAGTGGGAGCAGGTCAACGGCCCCATCGTCAAGAAGGAGTACCCGCTCGACCAGCCCGTCGAGGAGGTCCAGGAGCGCATCTTCGCCCACTACGACGAGATGGCAGCCGCCCTTCGCGACGCCGACAAGCTCTCCCGTATCGGCAAGGTCGAGGCTCTGAAGGAGTCCATCCGTGCCGAGTTCACCGAGGAGGAGCAGGCCGCTTGGGAGCGCGAGATCCCCGTGGCGCTCAAGAAGCTCGAGAAGAAGGCCATGCGCACCATGGTCGTCGAGACCGGTGAGCGCGTCGACGGCCGTGCCGCCGATGAGATTCGCCCCATCATGGTGAAGGACAACTACCTGCCGCTCGTTCACGGCTCCGGCCTGTTCCAGCGTGGCCAGACCCAGGTGCTCTCTGTCCTGTCGCTCGGCATGCTCAACGAGGGCCAGCGTTTGGATACCATCGAGCCCACCGAGGGCAAGCGCTACATGCACCACTACAACTTCCCGCCGTTCTGCACCGGCGAGACCGGCCGCATGGGTAGCCCCAAGCGCCGCGAGATCGGCCACGGCAACCTGGCCGAGCGCGCACTGCTTCCGGTGCTCCCCGACGAGAACGAGTTCCCCTACGCCATCCGCGTCGTCTCCGAGGTCATGGAGTCCAACGGCTCCTCTTCGATGGCTTCGACCTGCGGCTCCACGCTCGCCCTTATGGACGGCGGCGTGCCCATTAAACGCCCGGTTTCCGGTATCGCCATGGGCCTGATCCAGGAGGAGGGCAAGACCGTGGTTCTGTCCGACATCCAGGGTCTCGAGGACTTCCTGGGCGACATGGACTTTAAGGTTACCGGCACCACCGAGGGCATCACCGCTCTGCAGATGGACAACAAGGCCACCGGTCTTACCTTCGACATCCTGGCCCGCGCCTTGCAGCAGGCCAAGGAGGGTCGCGCCTTCATCCTGCAGAAGATGCTCGATGTGATCCCCGAGCCGCGCCACACCACGCGCAGCACCGCTCCGCGCATCGTTTCCATCCAGGTTCCGACCGACAAGATCCGCGACGTCATCGGTTCCGGCGGTAAGGTCATCCGCGGCATCCAGGACGAGACCGGCGCTTCGGTCGACATCCAGGAGGATGGCACCGTCTTTGTCGGCGGCACCGGCGAGTCCGTCGACCAGGCCGTCGAGCGCATCAAGCTCATCATCAAGGTTCCCGAGCCGGGCGAGGAGTACACCGGTCGCGTGGTCTCCATCCAGCCCTTCGGCGCCTTCGTTAACCTGCTGCCCGGCAAGGATGGCCTGCTGCACATCTCCCGCGTCGCCAAGGGCCGTGTGGAGAAGGTCGAGGACGTCCTCAACGTGGGCGACGAGGTCAAGGTCGTCGTCATCGAGGTCGACGATCGCGGCAAGATCTCGCTCGATCGTCTTGACAAGCCCGAGGCCCCGGCTCGCGCCGAGGGTGCTTCTGAGGGCGACGGCGAGCACTTCCAGCGCCGTGAGCGTCCGCGTCGCGAGCGCTCCGAGCGCAGCGACCGTCCGCGCCGTCCCGGTGACAACGGAGGCCGCAAGCCCCGCCGCCACCACGACGCCGAGTAACAGCTAAACATAAGCAGCTCAACAAGGGCGACTCCGGACAGGGGTCGCCCTTTTGCTATTCCCGGCGGGGTCCGCGGATAAAGTTTCCTGCTCTACAGTCCTGCTCACGACGGAGGCCACATTAAGTGGCCTCCTGTTCGTGCGGAACTCGCGATAAACTTTATCCGCGGACCCCGCCGGGAGTAGCAAAAGGGCTGTTTGGTGCGGGTTTCGATTTTGTCAGACAGTCTATTCAGTTATCTGAATTCAGATCTTTAGATAAACGCATGTGCGGCATTACCCCAGATAAAACCGACCAAAATAAACCTGTCCCTATTTGGCAGGTCTGGGGCCATCGGGGCCGGGGCGGGTTAAGTTTGTCGCGAGTTCCGCACGCAAAGGAAAGCACTTAATGTGCTTT
>CABUQG010000003.1 GCA_902493535.1 uncultured Collinsella sp.
TTAAGTTTGTCGCGAGTTCCGCACGCAAAGGAAAGCACTTAATGTGCTTTCCGTCTTGCGCAGGACTGTAGAGCAGCAAACTTAATCGTCCCGCCCGGCGGGCGAGCGCAGGGATACGACATCTGTCCAACAATTCGTGTGAAACACAATGAAAAACCGTTTGATGTGAGTTAATATAAATAACGTCGTGAATCTGACTCCTGCCACATGCATGACAGGGGTTAAACACAAAAAGGAGTCAACTATGGTTTCTGAGAAGGCTACCCTCGTTAATCCTCAGGGTCTGCACATGCGTCCGGCTGGTCTGTTCGCCTCCACCATGGGCAAGTACGCCTGTGACGTGACGGTCGTCACCCCCGAGAAGGAGGTCAACGGCAAGTCCCCGATGGCCCTCATGGCTGCTGGTATCCCCTGCGGCACCGAGGTCGAGGTCAAGTGTGACGGCGCTGACGAGGCCGAGGCTCTGGCTGCTGCCATCGAGCTCATCAAGAGCGGTCTTGGCGAGTAGAACTCAAACGGGTCGCATGTTGAACAACTAAGTTCATATTTGGGGGCGCAGTGACCTGTTGTAAGGTAACTGCGCTCTTTTGTCATGGATATGGCAAAACGCTTTATCACATGACACGGAGAGAGGAATGGGAATGTATCAGGGAGTCAACGCTTCCGAGGGCATCGGTATCGGCACCGTCATGGTCGCCGTCGATCCCGACTTGACGTTTGAGCCGCATGAGGTTGCTGATTCGGCAGCAGAGAAGGAGCGCTATCAGTCCGCTCTTTCGGTCTTCTGCGAGAAGACCCAGGCTCAGGCCGACCACATGAAGGAGACGGTGGGCGAGGCCGAGGCCGAGATCATGAGCGGACATATTGTCCTGGCTCAGGATCCGGGTATGACCGACGCCATCAACGCCGCCATTGACGGCGGTACCTGCGCCGAGCAGGCGCTCATGGACACCTCGACCATGTTCGAGAACATGTTCCTGTCCATGGACGACGAGATGTTCCGTCTGCGCGCGGCCGACATCGCCGACATCCGCACCGGTATTCTGGCCGAGCTGCTGGGCAAGGAGGTCGTCGACCTCTCCGTCCTGCCCGAGAACACCGTCGTTGTCGTGCATGACCTCACGCCGTCCATGACCGCCACGATCGATAAGGCCCACGTTGCCGGTATCGTCACCGAGACCGGTGGCCGCACGTCGCACTCCGCGATCATCGCGCGTGCCCTCGAGATCCCGGCTGTCCTTTCGGTTTCCAACAGCTGCACCGCGCTGCGCAACGGTATGACCGTTGTCGTCGACGGTGGCAAGGGTATCGTTGAGGCCGATCCCGACGAGGAGACGCTCGCTGCCTACACCGCCAAGGCCGAGGCCTTCGCTGCCGAGAAGGCAGCCCTCGAGGCCTTCCGTGGCAAGCCGTCCGTGACTGCCGATGGCATCAAGAAGATCATCGCCTGCAACATCGGTAACCCTGATGACGTGCCCAACGCGCTCGATCACGATGCCGAGGCCATCGGTCTGTTCCGCTCCGAGTTCCTGTTCATGGACTCTGCCGAGCTTCCTTCCGAGGAGGAGCAGTTCAACGCCTACCGTAAGGTCGCCAGCGCGCTCAAGGGTGCTCCGGTCATCATCCGTACGCTCGATGTGGGTGGCGACAAGGAGATTCCGTATCTGCATATGGTCAAGGAAGACAACCCCTTCATGGGCTTCCGCGCCGTGCGTTACTGCCTGGCCAATCCCGACCAGTACAAGGTCCAGCTCCGCGCTCTGCTGCGCGCTAGCGCCTTCGGTGACGTCAAGATCATGATCCCGCTCGTCACCTGCGTCGAGGAGGTCTTGGCTGTCAAGGAGCTCGTCGAGCAGTGCAAGGCCGAGCTGACCGAAGAGGGTCGCAAGTTCAACGAGAACATCGAGGTCGGCATCATGGTCGAGACACCCGCCGCTTCGCTGCTCGCAGACCGTCTTGCCGAGGTTGCCGACTTCTTCTCCATCGGCACCAACGACCTGATCGGCTACACCATGTGCGCCGACCGTGGTAACGACACCATCTCCAACCTGTACCAGGTTTACTATCCCGCCGTGCTCCGCTCGCTCAAGAACATCATCGAGAGCGGCGTGAAGGCCGGCATCATGGTCGGTATGTGCGGCGAGGCCGCTGCCGATCCGCTGCTCGAGCCGCTGCTGATCAGCTGGGGCCTGGAGGAGTTCTCGATGAGCGCTCCGTCGATCCTGCGCGCCCGCAAGACCATCAGCCAGTGGACCAAGGCCGAGTGCGACGAGCTCGCCGAGAAGGCACTCGCCTGCAACACCGCCGCCGAGGTCAAGGCACTGCTCGAGTCCGCAGCTCGCTAATTTGGTATCAGAGGTAACCGCGTGGTTGGAATGGGCCGGCCACGCGGCCCTCACATATACAGGGGGTACTGTAAATGTTCTACACGCTAACCGCTAACCCGGCTGTCGACATGACGGTTTCGAGCTCTCCGCTCGAGCCCGACGAGAACGTCCGCACCGGCTCGGCCAGCTACACGGCTAACGGCAAGGGCCTCGACGTGTCCTTCGCCTTTAAGAAGATGGGCGTCGACACCGTCGCGCTCGGCTTCTTCGCCGGCTTCACGGGCAAGTTCATCGTCGAGGAGGTCATGAACCTGGGTTGCCTCTGCCGCCCGGTCTGGACCGACGGTATCACGCGCATTAACACCTATGTCAACGATGGCCAGCACGAGTACGGCATCCTGAACCCGGGTGCTCCGATCACGCCGCAGCACCAGGAGGAGCTCTACAACATCCTGGACACCGCGGGCGATCTCGAGTGCCTGATCGTTTCCGGCTCCGTGCCTCCCAAAGCTACGCCTGACTTCCTGGCTAAGGTCATGGAGCACGCTCAGGCTCGTGGCGCCGATGTCGTCTTGGACCTGTCCTCCGACAAGCTCAAGGAGCTCGCTCACAAGAAGCCGCTGCTCATCAAGCCGAACCATCACGAGATGAAGGCCATCTTCGGCGTGCCGGTCGACACCGACGACGAGGTCCGCGTTGCCATGAAGATGGCTCACGACGCCGGCGTTCAGAACGTGCTGCTCACCCGTGGTAGCCGCGGCGACGCTTACTTCTCCAACGGCGAGGACATCTGGTACGCCAAGCGTGAGTTCAACATTAAGCTGGTCTCTTCCGTCTGCGCCGGCGACTGCACCCTCGCTGCGTTCCTGCACAAGTGGTACAGGGATCGCGACAACGTCGAGGAGGCCATGAAGCTCGCTATGGCCACCGGCGCCAACGTTGCCGAGTCCGTCGGCATTGGCGACTTTGGTCACGTCGATGAGTACAGCAAGCGCGTTGCCGTCCGCAAGCTCGATCGTCAGTAATCGAATCGCGACATATTCGTGCGCATGCGGCGCCCCGGTTTCGGTCGGGGCGCCTTTTTTGTTCCGCCATGGGGGAGAGGTGTCCTGCCGTACTTCATCGCTTCCACACCGTTCACCGAGTTGTCCTAGCCTTTTACCGATGCGTGGAATATACTTTCATTAACACGTTGTTTCGTGAAAGGAACATCCATGATTTACACGCTCACTGCAAATCCCGCCATTGACTACAACATCGCCTGCGACGGCCTTACTGCCAATACCGTCACGCGTACCCGCAATGCCGTCTACACGCCCAACGGCAAGGGCCTCAACGTCTCGTTTACGCTTGACCACTATGGTGTCGACACCACGATCCTGGGTTTCTTCGCCGGCTTCTCGGGTGAGTTCATCGTCAAGGGCGCCGAGGCCCTGGGCGTGCCCGTCAAGCCCGTGTGGACCGACGGTATTACGCGCGTCAATGTGTTCCTCAACGCCGGTCCCGACACCGAGTACAACATGGTCAATGCCGGTGCCGCCATCAATGAGGCCAACGAGCAGGAGATGTTTGAACTTATCGATTCGCTCGATGACATGACCTGCCTGGTCATCAGCGGCTCGCTGCCTCCCAACACTTCCGAGGGCTTCTTGGCCGAGGTCCTGCGCCGTGTCAAGGCCAAGGGGGCCGAGTTCGTCCTCGACATCTCGAGCCATCAGCTGGCAGACCTCATTGCTCTGGAGCCACTGCTGATCAAGCCCAATGACGACGAGCTGCTTGACATCTTTGGCATCAAGGTGAGCGGTGGCGACGACGAGTCCGTCAAGGGCGCTATGGCCGAGCTGCACGCCAAGGGCGCCAAGAACGTGCTGCTGACCCTTGGTGGCGCCGGTGCGTACTTCTCCAACGGCGAGCATATCTGGTTTGCCAACCGCACCTTCGACGTCAAGCTGCTGTCGACTGTGTGCGCCGGCGATTCCTCGCTCGCTGCCTTCCTGTCCGTGTGGCACGACGCCCCCGAGCGCGTCGAGGACGCCCTGCGCCTTTCGATGGCCACTGGCGCCAACGTGGTCGAGTGCCCCGGTCTGGGTGATTTTGCCAAGGTGGACGAATATAAGAAGCACATCGAGGTTCGCCAGGTCTGCTAGTTCCGGCACCTTGTCTGAATAGTTTGATTATTTCGCATCCGTCTTAGACTAGGACGGATGCGTTTTTGTTTATCGGACTTGCGTGTGCAGTGGAGGCTGCTTCTTGCTAGACTTCTTGCAGACGCAATCGATAGCCAATTTGATAGTCGCAGGAGGCCATAGGCATGTGCAATGTTTCGCTCAACGGTACTCAACCGTCCGATGCGTCCCTGCGCGTCCTGCGCGCGCTTGAGGCGGCTGGTCTTGAGGCTTGGTACGTGGGCGGTTGGGTGCGCGACGCTCTGATGGGGTACCCCAGCCACGATGTTGATATGTGCTGTAGCGGCCTGTGGCAGGAGTCCAAAGCGGCGCTCGAGGCCGCCGGCATCGCGGTTGTGGAGTCGGGCATTAAATTTGGCGGAATCACGGCTATTTCCGATGGCGAGCGTATCGAGGTCACCACGTACCGTCTGGATGGCTTTTACACCGATGGTCGTCATCCCCAGAGCGTGGAGCGTGCCGCCTCGCTCGAGGACGATCTGGCGCGCCGCGACTTTACCGTCAATGCCATGGCCTGGCATCCCGAGCGCGGGCTTGTCGACCGCTACGACGGCCAGGGTGACTTGGAGCGCAAGCTGATTCGCGCTGTCGGCGATCCCAAGCGTCGCTTTAACGAGGACGCCCTGCGCATGCTGCGTGCGGTGCGCTTTGCCTGCCGTCTGGACTTTATGATTGAGCCCGAGACCAAGCGTGCGCTTGCCGAGTGCGCGCCGCTGCTCGATGCCGTGGCGCGTGAGCGTGTGGGTATTGAGCTCGAGGGCATTCTTTCGACCGGTCATGGGGGAGACGCGATGCTTCGCTATCCCGAGCTCATCTGTGCCGCTGTGCCCGAGTTGGCAGCGGGTCGCGGGTTTGATCAGCGCAGTGTCTATCATGCGTTTAACGTCTACGTGCATATCGCCCGTGTGCTGACGGTGGCGGGGGAGCTCGCGCTGTGTGACGGCGTCGCGCCATCGTCGAGCCTTATGTGGGCGGCGTTTTTGCACGATGTGTCCAAGCCCGAGTGCTTCACGGTCGACCATGCCGGTAGCGGACACTTCTACGGTCATCCCGAGCTCGGCGCCAAGAAGGCGCGCGTCATTATGGATCGCCTGGCGCTCTCGCACGACTTGGTGCGCGACGTGTGCCTGCTCATCAAATACCATGACAAGCCGCTGCGCCCCGAGCGCTCCTGTCTGCTCAATATGATGCGCGCGCTTTCGGGTGAGGGCGTCGACACGGCCCGCCTGATTGACGAGCTCATGGACCTTAAGCGTGCCGACACACTTGGCAAGGCCCCGTCGTGCTTCTATTACGTTGAGACGATTGAGGAGATGCGCGCGATGGCGCACGAGCTGCTGAGGGCGGGGGAGCCCTATACGCTCAAGATGCTCGCCATCAACGGCGGCGACTTGATCCGTGCTGGAGTCAAGCCCGGGCCGGAACTGGGGCAGCTTCTCAACTCCGCCCTCGACGCCGTGATCGAAGACGATATTCCCAACGAGCGCGAAGCTCTTTTGGTTCATCTCAACTTGAATTAGCTACCAAGTTTACCTGCGTATTCCATAACCTGCCGACAATTTTTCGGCAATTTGGAATTTCTTCTTGCGCTGACGTTTTTTGTCCCGTAATATATTTCCTCGCAGCACGGCAGTGCAGATGTCATGTGGCCCGTTCGTCTAGCGGTTTAGGACGCCGCCCTCTCAAGGCGGAGATCACCAGTTCGAATCTGGTACGGGCTACCACTTCTTTTCTGCTGAGGCTTATGGCCCGTTCGTCTAGCGGTTTAGGACGCCGCCCTCTCAAGGCGGAGATCACCAGTTCGAATCTGGTACGGGCTACCACGCATCTGATACCCGGACTTCCTATGGAAGGCCGGGTTTTTTTATTTTCAAACAACCGTCTGCAATTCCCGTTTGAACCAGAGCTTTGCGTTCTGCCTATGGCCCTTACGGGTACAATATCCAAGATATTTTGACTGTTAGAAGGAGTCTCATGACGGAGTCCTCTCAGCATACGTCTAAGCCCCAGGTCGAGGTTGAGGCCTCGGGCGGAGATGACAATAAGAGCGCACGCCGCGGCGCCATCTTTATCGGCGTCGTGCTGGTAGGTTATATCGTCTATCTGGTGGTAACCGGGCAGATGGGGCAGTTCTGGGCCGCTATGTCGAGCGTCCAGGCGTCATGGCTCGTTGTCGCGTGTCTTTGCATGTTCATGTACCTGTTCTTTGGCATTGTGGCCTACGCGATCGCCGTCTGGCTCGATCCCAATTCGCCCGTCGGCATCCGCGACCTGATCTCGGTCGAGGCGAGTGGCATCTTCTTTGGCAACCTGACGCCCATGATGATGGGCTCCACCCCGGCTCAGATCTATCGCCTGACCAAGGCCGGCCAAAACGTGGGCGAGGCCGGCGCCACGCAATTCACGCGTTTTATCGTGTACCAGTTTGGCCTGGTCGCCTGGGGCGCTATCCTGCTGCTCGCCCGTATGCCGTTTTTTGCCGAACGCTACGGCGACATGACGCTGCTGTGCGTCTTTAGCTTTGGTGGACACTGCTGCATCTTGCTTGGCATCTTCGCCGTCGCGCTCATGCCTAAGACCGTCACGCGCGTCGCCCATTGCATCATCAATTGGCTTGAGCGCATTGGTGTCTCGGCCACTAAGATCGAGAGTTGGCGCACGTTTGTCGATGGCGAGATCTACTCCTTCTCCGAGAAGTTCAAGCTTTCGGCCGGACATTTTTCTTCCATGCTGCTCACCGTGTTTATCACCATGCTGCAGCTCGCGTTTTTCTATCTGGTTCCGTATTTCCTGATGCTTGCCTTTGGCCACCACGAGGTCGACTTTTTCTCGGTCATGGCCGCGAGCGCCTTTGTCCAGCTGTTAAGCTCTGCGGTTCCCTTGCCCGGTGGAACTGGTGGCGCTGAGGGCGGCTTTGCATTGTTCTTGGGTCATTTCTTCGGGTCGGCTTCGACCGCCGGCTATCTGCTGTGGCGCCTCATTACGTTTATTGCGCCGACCATTTTGGCTGCGCCCCTGCTGGGACTTAAGAGCGCCCACAACGAGAGCATCCATGCGCGCTGGGATCGTGTGATGCGCAAGCTCGGCCGCACGCCTCAGACGCCCTCTGCGCCCACTATGCCGCACCCCACGAATGCTGTTACCGTTGATCCCAAGAAGCGCGCTCAGAAGGCTTCTGGGACCGCTAAGCCGGCTCATAAAGCCTATGTGCGCCAGACAGGCGATGGTATTCGCGTATCTCCGTCGGCACTCAATAAGAAGAAGCATCCCAAGTCGCAGTAGGGCAGTCGTGCGTTCTTCATGATGCAGGGCATATTTGTGCTGTATGGGGGATAATCCTCTTACGTAGATTATCTCTCATCTGTTGATGAATGCTTGCATATCGAAGGGACACGCCCATGGCAACCAGCAAACCGCGTCTTGATCGTCGCATCATTCGCAGCCGTAATGCCATCCTTTCGGCTTTCGAGCGCCTGCTCATGGAAAAGCCGCTGGCAGACATTACGGTGAGTGCCATCGCGCGCGAGGCCAATGTCGACCGCAAGACCTTTTACGTTCACTTTGGTACGGTTGACGGCCTGCTCGATGCCATTGCCGTCGATGTGGTGGAGATGATTGTCGACTCGGTCGAGAAAACGCTTGCTTCTATGGACGGTGACACCAGCGAGCGCGCTCTTGGCGCGGCGGCGACCTTCTTTAAAACCGTTAATGAGGCACTGTGCAACAACTTAGTGCTCAATCGTCAGCTGATCGAGAATATTCCGCTCGATGATTTCATGGCTCGTCTTCGTGCGCCGCTCGAACATGAGATTGCCGAGCGCGATCTGCTGCCCCAAGGTCTCAAGGACGAGATGTTCGACTACTATCTGGCGTTTTTGCTGTCGGGTATTATCGGTATCTATCGCACGTGGGCGCTGTCTGACGGCTCGGTTCCTATCGAGCGCGTCTCTGAGGTCGCCAACGATCTGACTCTCAATGGTCTGTCGAGTCTGGAATCTCGCTTGGATTAGGCCTAGTTGGGCTCGTCGGCGTGGAAATTCCTGTTCCTGAGGTTCTCCGGCGCCTTGGAGACCTTGCCGGCGTAGGAGCTGTAGCCTGAGGATCCTTAAAAGAAAGTCCAGTTTATCCTTCCCACTCCAATTTTGGAATCCTCCGATGCGCCTTCGCACGCTCGCATGACCTCGATACCATGCGAGCGTGCAAACTCGACGAGCTCTGCGTTGCGGGCGTTTATGGTGCCGAAGGCGGCGGGGCACACGATAAGGCGCGCGCAGTGGACGAGGAGCTCTTTGGCGCGGGCTATGGTTTTATCCCCGATCGGCTCGAAGGCGCGCTCGGCCACGCATTCCGTCGCCAGGTCGCGCGCGAGCTCGCAGTCGATGTCCCCTTCGTGCAGAACGCCCGCGTAGAACGCCTTGCCCTGCCGGATGAGCTGGCGAAACACAGCTGACCCCGTACCTGCGCCGGCGATGACGAACGTGTGCGCATCGCCGTGTGGGCGCCCAATTTCCACGCTGCCGAAGCGCTCGTTGAAGGTGCCATGTTGAAGGCCGTAGAGCTCGCCAATCGTCTCGCGCGTGAATATGTCCTCGGGTGCGCCGGCGCGGAAGACCCGACCGTCCTTCACGCAAATCACCTTGTCGGCGCTTTTCTGCGCGAGCTCGAGTTCGTGGATGGACATGATGACAGCCACATTCTGCGATTTCGCAAGGTGGCGAAGTATTCGCAGCAGGTCGATCTGGTAGCGGATATCGAGATATGATGTGGGCTCGTCGAGCACGAGCACATGCGGATCCTGCGCGATGGCGCGTGCGAGCATGACGCGCTGGCGTTGCCCGTCGCTTATCTGCATGAAGTCGCGTTCGGCGAGCTCTTCCACATGTGCGGTTTTCATGGCCTCGTCGACCCGACTATGGTCGTCAGGCGAGAGTGTTCCCATTCGCCCGGTGTAGGGATGCCTTCCCGCCTCTACGATATCGCGGCAGGTGAGGAGTTCGGTCCGGGGGCGATCTGTCAGCATAACGGCAAGGTTCCTTGCGAACTCCGCCGTCTTCCATCGGGAAATCTCCCGCCCGTCGAGCTCGACCGCGCCGGCAAGCGGTGCCAGATGGCGTGTGATGGTTTTCAAGATGGTCGACTTGCCCGAGCCGTTCGGCCCGATGAGCGCCACGACGTCGCCCGTGCGAACCTCCAGATCGACGCCTTCGAC
The DNA here is from genome assembly GCA_902493535.1 of uncultured Collinsella sp. GTDB lineage: Bacteria > Actinomycetota > Coriobacteriia > Coriobacteriales > Coriobacteriaceae > Collinsella. Next base: position 9,723 of record CABUQG010000003.1, read on the forward strand.
TACGACCTTCTTGTCGTAGCCCGCCGACAGGTCACTTATGCGGAAAAGCGGCGCTCCGTCAGCCTGCGTTTCGACCGGGGTTTCGAGGTTCGACTCCGCTCGGAGGAGGCGCTCCGCGTGCAGTTCCGCACGAGCCGAAAGTGCCTTCTGGCGCTTTCGTGCGAGCTTAGGACTGTCTAAGCACGGAATGTCCCTTCCGAGCGTTTTGGGCTGCGGCACGAATTTCCCCATCTACCTCACCCGCTTCTTCAACATGAGTGCGATAACCACCGGCGCGCCGAAGATGGCGGTGACGGCGCTGATGGAAAGCTCGACGGGGGAGAACAGCGTGCGCGCGATCAAATCGCAGCCCGCGCAGAAGATGGCGCCTCCCAAGAAGCACGCAGGAATCACGCGGATGGGCTTCGACGACTTCAGCGCCGACTTAACGAGATGCGGAACCGCGATGCCTACGAACGACACCGGACCAGCGAACGCGGTCACGCAGGCGGAGAGCATGCTCGCTAGAAGGACGAGCACCACGCGGAAGCGTGCGACGTTCACGCCGACGCTTTTCGCGTAGGTTTCTCCCAGCTGGAAGGCGGAAAGGGGCTTCGATATCGCGAATACGCATGCGCTCACGGTGATCACCACGACCGCGATGACCGCGATGTCGTCCCAGCTCGAACCCGAGAAGCTACCCAAAGACCAGTTGTGCAGGTTCACGATGGACTGGTCGTCGGCGAAGGCGATGAGAAAGTTCGTCGCCGCCGAGCAGATGTATCCCACCATGACGCCCGCCACGATGAGCATGGCCATGGAACTTATGCGCCGTGCGATGAGGAGCACGAAGCCGATGGTGATAAGCGATCCCAGAAACGCTGCGGCCACCATGGCCGGCGAGGACATGGCCTGGTTCGCGCCCAGAAGCACGATCATCGTAAGCGCGACGACGAACTTTGCGCCCGAGGAGACGCCCAAGATGAACGGGTCGGCGATGGGGTTGTTGAAAAACGTCTGCAGCAGGAACCCGGAGAGCGAAAGTGCCCCGCCGAGAAGCACGGCTGAAAGCACGCGCGGCAGGCGAATCTCCCAGATGACTTGGCTTTCCATGGAATTGGCCGCGCCGCCCGAAAGGATGCCGGGGATGTGGTCTGCGGGCACGAGCACGCTCCCGATGCACAGGTTGGCCCCGACGAGCACGATGAGGGCAACAGCGAGCAGCGCCGTCACGACGCGACACCGTGCGACGCGCCCCGATTCGTCGTATGCCATGGAAAGTCGGCTTCTCATGGTGCTAGCCAAGCTTCCTCAGATAATGGAAGTCGCTCGCGTCATCGCCGGTGAACGCCCCGTGCAGCTCGTCGATAATGTCGGCGGTAGAAGTCATCTGCTGGTACATGTCGGCGCTTGTGACCCAGACGTTGCCGTTCTTCACGGCTTTGAACTGCGACAATAGCGCGTTTTTGCTTACGAAGTCGTTTAAGGTGGCAACCGATTCGTCGATGGTGCCGTTGTAGACGATGATGTCGGCATCCTTCGCCGTCGCGTAGAAGCGCTCCATTTCGAGCGTTACTGACGAACCTGACGTCGACGCCGTCTGCGCGTCATCGAGCGCGTAGTTGCCGCCTGCAAGCTCGATCATCTGCGCCACGTAGTCGCCCGCCCGCCGCGTGACGGCGGCCCCGTTCGAGTTAATGTAGAAATACGCCACGGTTTTACCTGACGACGCAAGCCTCGACGTTTGCTCGACGCGGGCCTTCTGCTCGTTGAACAGGTGCGCGGCCTCGTCTTCCTTGTCGAACAGGACGCCGAAAAGCTTAATCCACTCGACGCGCCCGAGTGCTTCGGGCTCGCTCGACGACTGTTCGGTGAGCACGACGAGTCCGAGCTTCTGCAGCTTTTCCTTCACATCGGGCGTGTGGTTGATCATAGTGTTCTCGATGGCGAGCGTGCAGCCCGAGGCCGATATTCGCTCGTAGTCGGGCGCGCTGTACTTGCCGCCGTAGGCGATCGCCCCACTTTCGAGCGCGCTTTTGAAGCCCGCGACCGAGCAATCGTCGGCCTTCGTGCCCGACATAATGATATTGTCGTTCGCATCGAGCGCGTCGACCAGGCACATCGTCGCCGACGACACGAGGTACACCTTGTCGGCGGGGCGCCTTATGACCGCGATGTCGGAGCTCAACCCATCAGGTACCTTTGCATTTTGCGGCACCACGAGGAAGCGCTCCCCGTTCGAAATGCAGATAAGCCGCAGGCCGCCTTCGTACTCGTCGACAGTGAAGTGCTCGGCGTATTCAAGCTGAAGCGTCCCCGTCGGCTTCCAGCCGCAGCCCAAATCGGCGTTGTGGAAGTCGGCCGCGGCGTTTGAAGCCGTTCCCGCAGGGGAGCCGCCGCTTGCTTCGTCGCCCGATTTCTCCTTCATGGTGGATGAATCGAAGTGGAGCGTGTAGTCGATGGTGTGCGGCGTCGACATGGCGACGGTCTCGGCCGACACGGCGATGTCCTCGTCGAGCGTGACGGGTATCTCGAACGTGGAGTTGCCGCCGTCGTTTACGGGCGCGTAGTCCACGCCGTTGACGGTCATTTTGTCGTAGTTCGAACTCGACCAGGTGATGGTCGCGGTGTAGGTGTCGCCATCCTTCACAATTGTGGTGGGTGAGGCGATGCTTGCGCGCCCTGACCCGCCGGAGAGCGAGACGCTCACAGTGTATTCCTGAGAGCCTGCCGTGCCACCGGTCGCGTTCGGGCTCGCACTGCACCCCGCGAAGGGAAGCGCGAGCAGGGCGACGAGAACGCAGGCGATCGCGCGCACCGCGATGCTGCGACGCTTCCTGCTTTCCCCCTTGGGAAGAATCGACCGCATGGCGTTACTTCAGTGCGTCGGCGCGCAGATCGACGCCGGCGGATTCGAACACGAGCGTGCGGTCGTACCACTGCTCTTTTCTAATACTCCACGCGGCGCAGGCTGTGTCCTCGTCGAGCGCTTCAACGGGCACGTCGTAGGTGTACTTGCCTTCCGCGTTTTCCACATAGGGGATGAAGTCGGCCTCGCTCGCGGCGGCAGCCTCGTCGCCCGTGCCCATGAAGAGCTTGCCGTAGCCCGTGCCGGAAAGCGTCATCACGCAGTGCATGGAGCCGTTTTCCACGATGAGCTGGGCGTCCACAATCCTGAACATGTTCGAGCTGGAATCTACGGTGATCGGATAGGTGCCGTCGGCCACCTTGTCGGCGGTGATGGGGGCAGCGCTTGCGCCCTCGGGCGCATCGGCCGCCTGTTCGGTCTTTTCCTGGGAATCGGCATCGCTTGCCTTTGCGCTGTCGATTGAATTTCCGCCGCAGCCGGCGAGCGAGAACGCGAAAAGCGCCGCCGACAGGGCGAAGGCGAGGGTTTTCTTCAACATGGAGGGGGTTCCTTTCAATCGCTTCGACCGCCCGCGCCGTGCGGTGGGCGGGCGGGATGCGAATGCAACGGGCATGCGCCGTCGGTCGGGGAAGGCGCATGCCCGTTGCACGGGGACGCGACCGGCGCCCCCGTGCGCGGCGAGTTTACAGCTTGGCGATGGCGTCGTCCACGTGCGCGACGTAGATGTCGTCGACCGCGACGTTCTGTCCCAGACCCTGGAGCAGGCACGTCACTTCGAAGCCGGCAGCCACGAACTTCGCAGCCCAGCTGTCGGGGTCGGTCTCGTCTGCCATGTCGTTGTTCGCGTGGTCGCCCGCGACCACCATGAACGGCGCGAGCACGGCCTTCTTGTAGCCTGCGGCGCTCGCGGCGGCGATAACATCCTCGCAGGTCGGTTCAGCCTCGACGGTGCCGACGAAGAACTGCGTCAAGCCCTCGTTCTTAAACACTTCCTGCATCTTGGCATAGTCGGCGTTGGAATCGGCTTCGGTGCCGTGGCCCATGAGGCACAGCGCCGTCTTGCCGTCGTCGAAGGACGCCATGTTCTCCTTAATGGCTGCGGCCACCTTCTTGTAGTCGTCGTCGGAGGTGAGCAGCGGGTCGCCGAGGGAGATTTTGTCGAACTTGTCGGCGTACTTGTCGAGCTCGTCTTTCACGTCGGTGTATTCCAGGCCACCCATGAGATGCGTCGGCTGCACGACGATTTCCTTCACGCCGTCTTCCACGCAGCGGTCGAGCGCCTCGGTCATGTTGTCGATCGTGATGCCGTCGCGCTTCTTCAGCTTGTCGATGATGATCTGCGCGGTGAAGGCGCGGCGGATGTCGTAGTCCTGCCAGTACTTCTCGCGGATAGCGTCTTCGATGGCGCCGATGGTGATGTGGCGCGAGTCGTTGTAGCTCGTGCCGAAGCTCGTGACGAGGATGACCGGCTTCACGGCCTTCTCCTTTTCACTCGATTTCTCGGAACTCGCGGAGGTGTTGGAGCAGCCCGCGAGCGCGACTCCGGCGAGCGCGACGACTCCGGTTGCTGCGGCGCCCATGAAGCCGCGGCGTGACATCTGGTCGGACATGGTTTTTCCTTTCCTCGGTTTGCCGGTCCCCCGGCGACAGTTGCTTGTCGGCACAAGCGAAAGAAAAGCGCACCCCTCGGGGTTCACAAGGAGCTAACGCCACGGCGATGCCGTGAGGAAAAGGCGAAGCAGTCTGGCTTGGGGCGCGAGGCGGTTCGCCCGCGCGTCCTATACAGTAATGTCCCTTGCCCAGGATTCCCACCTGGTTCCCTCCGCAAGCCAGCGCAGGCTGTGCGGGCGCCGCGCCGGTCATTTCCTTTTATCCGATTGTCATATGCTCGTTGCCGAAACTTTTACTATGATAGTAGGCACTTGTGAACGTGTCAAAGCCAGGGCGGGCGGCATTGCGCCTCCTGCCTGCGTATTTGCGCCGATTGCCGCCGCAGACGCCGTGTTTTGCCCGCTGCGCGAAGGGCGGCGTAAACGGTTGCGATGAGAAACGGGAAGGGAAGGCTCGGATGATTCATATCGTTGGCGCAGGCTCGGGCGCCGCCGACCTTATCACGCTGCGCGGGGCGCGCCTTCTGCGCGCGGCCGACGTGGTCGTTTGGGCGGGAAGCCTTGTGAACCCCGAGCTGCTCGCTGAGTGCAAGGAATCCTGCATCGTCTACGACAGCGCGCACATGACCTTGGAGGAAGTGCTCGACGTGATGTGCGCGGCGGATGCGCGGGGCGAGGAAGTGGTGCGCCTGCACACGGGCGACCCGTGCCTGTACGGCGCCATCCAGGAGCAGATGGACGCACTCGACGCGCGCGGCGTGGACTACGAGGTGGTGCCCGGCGTGTCGAGCTTTTGCGGTGCCGCGGCGGCGCTTCGCCAGGAATACACGCTGCCGGGAATCAGCCAGTCGGTCGTGATCACGCGGCTTTCCGGGCGTACCCCCATGCCCGCGGGCGAGGGCATGCGCACCATGGCGGAAAGTGGCTCGACTATGGTCATCTTCCTGAGCTCGGGTATGCTCGCCGAGCTTTCCGCCGAGCTTTTGGCCGCGGGCCGCAGCTCCGACGAGCCGGCCGCGCTCGTGTACAAGGCGACCTGGCCTGAGGAGCGCGTGGTGCGATGCACAGTGGGCACGCTCGCCGATGCGGGCGCGCGAGAGGGCATCGACCGCACGGCGCTCGTGGTGGTGGGCCGCGTGCTCGGAGCTCGCGGCGGGTTTTCGCACAACGGCGCGCAAGCAGAGTCGTACGAGCGCAGCAAGCTTTACGACCCTTCGTTTGCCACGGGGTATCGGAAGGCGAGCAGCTAGCGTGGCCTTCGAGCACTACATATATACCGGGACGACCCGCCTGCGCTGCGGCTACACCACGGGGAGCTGCGCCGCGCTCGCGGCGAAGGCGGCCTGCGAGATGCTTTTGTCACGAAAGCCCGTCGGCCGCGTGTCGATCGTCACCCCCGGCGGGCTGCCCGTCGAGGCGAACGTGGTCGACGCATGCATCGGCGAGGGGTGCGCCCAGTGCGCCGTGCGAAAGGACGCAGGCGACGATGCCGATGTGACTGACGGCGTACTCGTGTACGCGCACGTGGAACATGCGGGGTCGGGCACGGGCGCTGCGGGTAGCAAGGGCGTGCCCGCTCGCGAATCGGAAGTTTCCGTCGATGGCGGCGTGGGCGTGGGGCGCGTGACATTGCCCGGGCTCGAGCAGCCGGTGGGGGCGGCCGCCATCAACGCGACGCCGCGCGCGATGATCACTTCGGCGGTGCGCGAGGTGTGCGCCGCGCACGGCTTTTCTGGAAATATTGCTGTGACGATTTCGGTACCCGAGGGTGTTGCCCTTGCCAAAAAGACCTTCAACCCGCATCTGGGGATAGAGGGCGGCATCTCCATCCTGGGCACGACGGGCATCGTCGAGCCGCGCAGCCTCGCTGCCTTGCGCGACAGCATCGAGCTCGAGATCCGGCTGCATGCGGCTATGGGGCGGCGCGGAGTCGTGCTCACGCCCGGCAACTACGGCGGGCAGTTCATCTCGGGGCATTTCCACCTAAACGGTGCGCCGGTGGTCTTCATCTCCAACTTTGTGGGCGATGCGATTGACTGCTGCGTTCGCGAGGGATTTACCAATGTCCTTCTTGTGGGACACATCGGCAAGTTGGTGAAGGTCGCGGGCGGCATCATGGACACCCATTCGCGTACCGCCGACTGCCGCGCGGAGATTCTGGCCGCCCACGCGGCCATGGCCGGCGCGGGCGCGAAGACCGTGCGCGAGATCATGTCGTCCGTCACGACCACGGCGGCGCTCGAGGTAATCGAGGCCGCCGGCGTTGGGGACGCTGCGCGCGCCTCGCTCGCTGCGGCAATTGAGGACAGGTTGCGCCGACGCGCGGCGGGCGCATGCGACATCGCCGCGGTCGTGTTCGACGCCGAGCGCCGCGAGCTTTTCCGCACGTCGGGCGCCGATGCAGTTATCGGGAAATTGGGGGCGACGTATGAGTAAAGGCGTTCTGTACGGGGTGCGCCGTGCAATCGGCTGGCCGGGGACGAAGGTGGTCATGAAGGCGCGCCGCTCGCTTGCGGACACGAAGCGCTTCCTTTGCGAGGAGGGTGCCTTCGACGGTGCCGAGCTTGTAGAGGACTGTGGGCTTCCGGGCGAGCGCGTGTACCGCTCGCTCGACGATGTGCCCGATCGGGGCAGCTACTTCTCGACGATGGTGGTGCGCTAGATGAGGGTTTCCTGCATAGCGTTCACTGAGAGGGGGTATGCGTTGGCGGTGCGCACCGCACACGCGCTTTCCGATTGCGCGCAGACAGGTGAAGACGACCCTGGCTGGGACGTTTCCGTTTCGCGCGGGTTCGGCGAGGGGAAGGCCGACCTGCGCGCATGGACGGCGCTCGCGTGGGAAGCGTCGGACGCGCTTCTGTTCGTGGGCGCGGCGGGCATCGCCGTGCGGGCGATCGCGCCGCATGTCGCCTCGAAGGCAAACGATCCCGCGGTTGTGGCGATCGACGAGGCGGGGCGCTTTGCCGTCCCGCTTTTGTCGGGGCATTTGGGCGGTGCGAACGAGCTTGCGCAAACTGTGGCACGCGCGGCAGGGGCCATCCCCGTCATCACCACGGCGACCGACGTCCGCGGCGTGTGGGCGGTGGATACGTGGGCGCGCTGTGCGGGGCTCGCCGTTTCGAATCCCGAGGCCATCAAGCGAGTGTCGGCGCGGCTGCTTTCGGGCGGGCGCGTGGCGCTCTATTCCGACATGCCGATTTCGGGACAGCCGCCTGAGGGGGTTGACATTGCGTCCGACCGCGCTCGGGCCGATATCGTCGTGTCGCCGTTCGCTGGCGCGAATGCAGGTGCGTCCGTTCGTGCGGCGGAGACAACGGGCGAGGTCGTGCCCGCCGGTGAGACGGGGAAGCCGGCGGGCGTGCGGGCGCAGGCGCCTGCGCCCGAGCCGCTTCGCCTTGTCGTGCCCTGCATCGTTGCGGGCATAGGATGCCGTCGCGGTGCGTGCGCCGAAGCGATCGAGGAGGCGTTTCTTCTCGCGTGCGGGCAGGTGGGTATCTCGCCTTCGGCCGTGCGCGAGGCGGCGACGATCGACGTGAAGGCGCACGAGGAGGGTCTGCTCGCCTTCTGCTGCGCGCGCAATATCCCGCTTGCGACGTATTCCGCAGAGGAGTTGTCGCAGGTCGAAGGCAGCGTTTCGCCATCTGATTTCGTGCGCGCGACGGTGGGGGTCGACAACGTGTGCGAGCGGGCAGCGCTCGCGGAGGGGGGCAAACTTATCTTCCCGAAGCTCGCTCACGGCGGCGTGACCGTCGCGTTTTCCAAGGTAACTATTAAACTTTCGTTTAAGGAGCGGTGATGGGAAAGCTCTTCGTGGTGGGAATCGGCCCGGGCGGCCCCGACGGCATGACGATTGCGGCTCGGCGTGCGCTCGAGGCGTCCGACGTCGTTGTGGGTTACACGAAATACGTGGAGCTCGCGCTCGCCGCCGTGCCCGACGCGGCGCATCTCGCGACGCCGATGATGCACGAGGTCGAACGGTGCCGCCTTGCGCTTTCGCGCGCGCAGAGTGGAGACGCCGTGGCGCTCGTGTGCAGCGGCGACGCGGGCGTGTACGGCATGGCGAGCCCCGTGCTGGAGCTTGCGGAGGACTACCCCGATGTAGACGTGGAAGTTATCGCCGGGGCCACCGCGGCTCAGAGCGGGTCGGCGGTGCTCGGCGCCCCGCTTGCCCACGACTTCGCGGTCGTGTCGCTCTCCGACCTGCTCACGCCATGGGAGGTCATCGAGCGCAGGCTCGCCGCCGTGGCGAGCGCCGACTTCTGCATCTGTTTGTACAACCCGCGCAGCAGAAAGCGCGCCGACAGGCTCTCACGCGCGGCGAAGATTATGCTCGAATGGAAGGCCCCCGACACGCTCTGCGGCTGGGTACGCAACATCGGGCGCGAGGGGCAGCAGTCGGGCATGTGCTGGCTCTCTGAGCTGGGGGAGATCGACGCCGACATGTTCACCACCGTGTTCGTCGGCAACGCGGACACGAAGCTCGTAGGCGGCCGTATGGTCACGCCACGCGGGTATCGGGAGATTCCATGCGAAAGGTAACGATCATCGGGGCGGGGCCCGGAAACCCCGACTTGCTCTCGCGCGCGGCGCTCGACGCTATCGACTTCGCCGACGTGGTCATCGGCGCTCATCGCGCGCTTGCCGGCATCGACGTGCCGCCCGACGTGGTGAGATGTGAGCTCGTGAAGACGGCGGACATCGTCGCCGCGCTCACCGATGCGGCGTCGTGGCGGCGCGCCGTGGTCGTGATGACGGGCGATGTGGGGCTGTTCAGCGGCGCGCGCCGCCTGGTGGAGGCGCTCTCCGGCGACGCGCAGGTGGACGTGCGCGTCGTTCCCGGCATAAGCTCAGCGTCGTATCTCGCCGCGCGCCTTGCGTGTCCATGGCAGGATTGGCGCTTCGCGAGCGCTCACGGCGTGGCGTGCGACATCGTGGCCGAGGCCGAGCGCGCAGGTGAACTCTTCCTCGTCACGTCGGGCGGGGAAGACCCCTCGCGGCTTTCGGGTGAGCTTGTGCATGCGGGCTTCGGGGACGCGCGCGTGACGGTGGCCGAGCGCCTGTCGTACCCCGACGAGCGCATTACCTGCGCGACCGCAAGTGAAATCGCAGGTCAGACGTTCGACGACTTGAACGTGATGCTTATCGAGTTCGCAGGCGGCGCCGGGTCGCCTGAGGGCTCTAGCGCAGCCTCCGAGGCGCCGGCCGGCGCGTCTGCGCCCGCGGCGGACTCTGCGGGCGCATCCCGTGCCGCGAGCTCTCGCTGGCCGTACGCTTCCTCGGGCATTCCCGACGAGCTCTTCATCCGCGGCGACGTTCCCATGACCAAGCAGGAGGTGCGCGCCGTCGCGCTCGCGAAGCTGTGCCTTACCGCGACCGACACCGTGTGGGATGTCGGCGCCGGCACGGGGAGCGTGTCGATCGAGGCGGCGCTCGTCGCGCGAGCGGGATCGGTATGGGCGGTCGAGCGCAACGCGGCCGGCGTGCGGCTCATCCGAGAGAACGCGGATGCATTCGGGTGCGGCAACGTGCATGCGGTCCCCGGTGTCGCCCCCGAAGCGCTCGCGAAACTGCCCGTCCCCGACGCCGTGTTCGTCGGCGGGAGCGCGGGCGAGCTTCCCTCCATCGTGGAGGCGGCGCTCGAGAAGAATTCGCAGGTTCGCCTGTGCGTGCCATGCGTCACCGTTGAGACACTCACCGAGGCGTGCGCGCTCCTCTCGGGTTCGCGCTTTAAAGGGTTCGAGGCGTGCCAGGTGTCGGCCGCCCGCGCCGAGGCTGTAGGCTCGCACCATCTTATGAAGGCGCAAAATCCCGTGTTCCTCGTCAGCGCGCGTGGTGCAGGTGGGGAAGGCGGTGCCCGGTGAGCACGTCCATCCCGCGCTTCATGGTCGCTGCGCCCTCGAGCGGGAGCGGCAAGACGGTCGTTATGTGCGCGCTCCTGCGCGCGCTCGCGCGCCGCGGCCTTGCATGCGCGGCCTTCAAATGCGGCCCCGACTACATTGACCCGCTCTTTCATCGCCGCGTCGTGGGCGCGCGCTCGGGTAACTTAGACGGCTTCTTCACCGACGCCCCGACGCTGCGCGCCCTGCTCGCACGCGGCGCCGCGGGCGCGGATGTCGCGGTGCTCGAGGGGGTCATGGGCTTCTACGACGGCATGGCACCCGGCGTGGCCGACGCGAGCAGCTACCAGGTTGCGCGCGACACGGAAACGCCGGTCATTTTAGTGGTGAACGGGCGCGGGGCGTCTTTATCGCTCGCCGCCGTAATCCGCGGCATCGCCGAGTTCCTGCCTTGTGCGAACGTGCGCGGTGTCGTGCTGAACAAGACGAGCGCCGCTGCCTGCGCCTACGCGGCGCCTCCGATCGAGAAGCACACGGGCGTCGCGGTTTTGGGGAATATCCCCGCCGACGAGGCGTTCTCGCTCGAAAGCCGGCATCTGGGGCTTGTGACCGCCGACGAGGTCGAGCGGCTCTCCGCGCGCATCGACAAGATGGCCGAGCTGGTGGAAAAGAGCGTCGACATCGACCGCTTGCTCGAAATAGCGGCGACGGCACCCGATATCCGCGAGGAACCTTACCGGTTGGAGCCGATCGCGGGAGCGCGGCCCATCGTCGCCGTCGCGCGTGACGAGGCGTTCTCGTTCTACTACGAGGAGAACCTGCGCGCGCTCGAGGACCTGGGTTGCGAGCTTGCCTTTTTCAGCCCCCTGTGTGATAGCGATTTGCCCCGGGGGACAAGCGCCCTCTATCTGGGAGGCGGCTACCCGGAGCTCCATGCGCGGCAGCTCTCCGAGAACGCGCCGATGCGCGAGGCGGTGCGGCGCGCGGTGGAATCCGGCATGCCGACGGTCGCCGAATGCGGTGGGTTTCTGTACCTGCAGCACGAAATCGCCGATAGCGAGGGGCGGCGCTGGCCTGTTGCGGGCGCCCTTGAGGGCTCAAGCGAGAACGGGGGAAGGCTGTCCCATTTCGGGTACGTGGAGCTCACTTCTCAACGCGACGGGCTCTACGGGCCGCGCGGCACACGCATCCGTGCGCACGAGTTCCACTACTGGCAGTCCACCTGCCCGGGCGGCGACTTCTGGGCGCAGAAGCCCCGGCGCGACAAGGGCTGGCCGTGCATGACGACCACCCCGTCCCTGGTTGCGGGCTTCCCGCATGTGTACTATCCTGCGAACCCCGACGTTGCGCGCGCGTTCGCGTCTGCCGCAGCGTCGTTCGCAGAGAGGAGACGGCATGGCTGAAGCAACCGAAACCGCGCTTGCCTGCATCCGCGAGGAAGTCGAGCGCGCGTTCTCTTCGGCGCCGGGCGCCGTGCTCGAAGCCGCGCTCTCCCGGATCGCGCCCGCAGACGAGTGCGCCCGCGCCGCCGCGTACGCCGCGTGGGACTCCATCGCGCACCCCTTGGGGGGATTGGGCGACTTTGAAGACGCCGTCGCGCGTATCGCCGCAGCTCAGGGGAGCGTCGATGTGGCCGAGTTTCCCCGTGCGCTCGCGGTATTCTTCTCCGACAACGGGGTCGTTGCCGAGGGCGTGTCGCAAAGCGGGCAAGACGTGACGCGAGCCGTCGCGCGCAACATGTGCGAGGGGGCCACGAGCGCCTGCCGCATGGCGGCGTTCGCGGGTGCCGAGGTCGTGCCCGTCGACGTGGGTATGGCCCGGGGCATAGAAGACGCGCGCATGGTGCGCGCGAACGTGCGGCGGGGGAGCGGCAACATCGCGCACGGCTCCGCCATGTCTCGCGATGGGGCCGTGCGCGCGATCGAGGTCGGAATCGCCGTCGCGTGCGGGCTTGCCCGCGCCGGCGTGCGCCTTCTCGCCGCGGGCGAGATGGGTATCGGCAACACGACCACCTCGGCGGCGGTGGCCGCAGTGCTCATCCGGGCGGACGCGCGGAGCCTCGTCGGGCGCGGCGCGGGGCTCTCGGACGCCTCGCTCGCGCGCAAGCGCGACGTGGTCGAGCGCGCTATCGATGCGAACTCGCCCGATTCCGCCGACCCGATCGATGTGCTCTCGAAGGTGGGCGGCTTCGACATTGCGGCGATGTGCGGCTTCTACCTGGGGGCCGCGGCCTCGAAGGCGCCGGCGCTCCTCGACGGGGTCATATCCTGCACGGCGGCCCTGTGCGCGGCGCGCCTGTGCCCCAACGCCTTAGGTTACCTCGTGGGCACCCACGCATCAAGCGAACCCGCAAGCCGGGAGCTCCTTCGCGAGCTCGGCATAAAGGCACCCCTCGACGCAGGCATGCACTTGGGCGAGGGCGCGGGCGCCATGGCGTATCTGCCCCTTCTGGATTCGGCGCTGCGCGTGTACCGGGATGGGAAGACGTTCACGGCGACTGGCATGGCTGCTTACGAGCATTTCGAGGCTGGGAAATGACGGTGACGTTCGTTATCGGCGCCGCCGCGAGCGGCAAGAGCGCCTATGCCGAGTCCCTGTGCCTCGGGCACGACGGCCCCCGCGTGTACCTGGCAACGATGGAGCCCTTCGGGGAAGAGGGCGCCCGCCGCATCGCGCGCCATCGGGCGCTGCGCGAGGGCAAGGGGTTTTCCACCCTCGAGCGCACGCGTGACGTGGGCGCCGCAGTGCCCGGGCTTCCGTGCGGCTGCACGCTTCTTTTGGAGGACGTGGGCAACCTGGTTGCGAACGAGCTCTTCGCGGAAGGCGGCTTGTCCCCACGTGACCCCGACGCTGCGGCGCGCGAGGTGCTCGGAGGCATCGAACGGCTCGCTCAGGCCGCTGCGTATACGGTGGTGGTCACCGTCGACGTGTTCGCCGATGGGATGCGCTACGATGAGGGGACCGAGGCATGGAGGCGCGCGCTCGCGCGCGTGAACGCGGGTGTGGTGGCGCTGGCCGACCGCGCAGTCGAAGTGGTATGCGGGATTCCCGTGTGGATGAAAGGCGAAGGACCTATAAGGTGAAGATAGCAGAGGCAATCGGCGCGGCGTTCGGAACGTTCTCGCGCATCCCCGTCCCGAAATCGGCCTGGACCGATTTCGGGTCAACCCATGCGCTTGCCGCGTTTCCCCTGGTGGGCCTTGCGGAAGGCTTCCTCATGACGGCGTGGGGGTACGTGGCGAACCTGCTCGGCGTACCCGCGACCATCGTCGCGGCCGTGCTCGCGGCGCTGCCTGTGGCGGTGACGGGAGGCATCCACCTAGACGGGCTCTGCGACACCTCCGATGCGCTTGCAAGTTGGGCCCCGCGCGAGCGAAAGCTCGAGATCATGCACGACCCGCGGGCGGGCGCCTTCGGGGTCATCGGTGTTGTCGTGTACCTTATTCTGCAGTTTTCCCTGTTCACCGCGCTGCCGCTTACGGCGGGGGCGTTCCTCGCGCTTCTGTGCTCGCTCGTGTTCTCCCGCGCGCTTTCGGGGCTCGCCGTAGAATGCTGGCCTGCCGCGCGGGCGGACGGCATGGCCGCGGGGCTCTCGCCTGCGAAGAAGCGCGCGGCGATCGTCGTGCCGCTTTGCGCTTTCGCCGCGGCTTCGGCTGCAGGGATGGTCGCGTGCGCTCAGGCCGTCGGCGTCCTTATGGCGGTGGCGGGGCTTTTGGCGCTCGCGTGGTACCGCCATGTTGCCCTGTCCCGCTTCGGCGGGGTGACGGGGGATTTGGCCGGATGGTTTCTGCAATGGGCCGAGCTCGCGATGCTTGCCATGCTGGTGGCGGGGGGCATGCTCCTATGATTCTCGTGGTAGGTGGCGCGCATTCGGGGAAGAGGACCTTCGTGCGCGAAAAGCTCGGGTTCGCGGCGGACGATTTCGTCGATGCGGCGCAGCTTGCGGAGGGCGGCGTGCCCGCGGCTTTTGCCGGCCGTGTCGCGTACCGTGCTGAGGAGCTCGTACGCGCGCTCGACGCAGACCGGGCGCTCGAGCGGCTGATTGGCTTCGACGCAGTAATTCTGCCCTTGGTCGGCTCGGGGGTCGTCCCCATGCGTGCGGAAGACGCCCAATGGCGCGAGCGCGCGGGGCGCTTAGGATGCGCGCTCGCTGCGCGTGCCGACGTCGTCGTGCGCATGACGTGCGGGATTCCCCAGGTCATCAAAGGAAACCTTGCCGATGCGCCTCGAGGGACGCAGGGCGCGGGCGCGCCTTTGGAGGTCGTCTTCGTGCGCCATGGTGCCACGGCGGGCACGGAAGACCATCGCTACAGCGGGGCGGGCACCGACGAGCCCCTGTCGAGCGCGGGCGAGCGCGCTTTGCGCGACCTCGCGTGCGATCGTGACGTGTTCCGTGTTATCACGAGCGGCATGGCCCGCACCGACCAGACGGCGCGCATCCTCTTCCCGAACGCGGAGCTTATGGCGTGCCCCGGTCTGCGTGAGATGGATTTCGGTGACTTCGAGGGGCGAAGCGCCGCCGAGCTTAAAGAGGATGTGCGCTACCGCGCCTGGGTAGACTCCTGGTGCGAGACGCGCTGCCCGCATGGCGAGGGCAAGAGCGATTTCACCCGCCGCGTCGTCGCGGCGTTTCGGGAGGCGTGCGAATCGGAGCGCGCCCAGGGGAGTGGGCGCGCCGTCTTCGTCGTTCACGCGGGTACCGTGAAAGCGCTGCTCTCCGAGCTAGCTGTCCCGAAAATGGGATATTTCGACGTGCATACCGAGCCGGGCGGCGCATGGGCCGCCACCTGGGATGGGCGCTGCCTTCGCGACGTTCGCCCCGCTTCGGGGGGCGATGCCCGGTGATGACGATTCTTGCCGCCGCCGCCGGGTTCGCAGCCGACCTTGCCTTCGGCGACCCGCGCTGGCTTACCCATCCCGTTGTCGCCATGGGGCGCGCGATCACGTGGGCCGAAGGCCGCCTGCGGGGCTCATTCCCGCAAACGTCCGCGGGCACGCGCGCCGCAGGGCTTGTGCTCGCCGTGGCGCTTCCGCTTGCGTGTGGGCTTTTGACCTTGGGAATCCTGCATCTTTGCGGCATGGTTCACCCCGGCTTGCGCTTCGTGGCCGAGGCATGGGCGAGCTATCAGATTCTCGCGGCATGCGAGCTGCGCCGCCAGAGCCTGGCCGTGGCCCGCGCGTTCTCGAAGGGCGGCCTTGTCGCGGCTCGCGAAGCCGTCGGGCTCATCGTGGGACGCGACACGTCTGTTCTCGACGAGCAGGGCGTTGCGCGCGCCGCCGTGGAAACGGTGGCGGAGAACGCGAGCGACGGCGTCATCGCGCCGCTTTTCTACCTTATGATCGGGGGTGCGCCCTTGGGCATGGCGTACAAGGCGGTGAACACGCTCGACAGCATGGTGGGCTACAAAAACGAGCGCTACATCGACTTCGGCTGCGCCTCGGCGCGCCTCGACGATGCGGTGAACTGGATTCCCTCGCGCTTATCGGCCCTGTTCATGATCGCCGTGTGCCCGATCGTCGGGCTCGATGCTCGCGGGGCGGCGCGCATCTGGCGCCGCGACAGGCGTCGCCATGCGAGCCCCAACTCGGCGCAGACCGAGTCAGCGTGTGCGGGCGCGCTCGGGCTGCGCCTGGCAGGACCCGCGGTGTATTTCGGCAAGCTCGTTGAGAAACCGACGATAGGCGACGCGTCCCGTGAAATTGAGTGGAGCGACATCGCCCGGGCGACTAGGCTCATGCTCGCCGCGTCCGTATGCGCGCTCGTCGTCTTCGGTGCCGCACGCGCGGCGGTCGTGCTCGCCGTGGGGGCGATGGTATGAGGGAAGACCACGCCGCGTCCCGGGCTGCCGGGGGAATCCTGCGCGCCCGTGCGCATGGGGGTAGCACGCAATCGCTCGGCATCGCTTGCGAAGGGGGCGCCTCCGACCTCATTGACTTCTCGGT
The DNA here is from genome assembly GCA_902493535.1 of uncultured Collinsella sp. Lineage (GTDB taxonomy): Bacteria > Actinomycetota > Coriobacteriia > Coriobacteriales > Coriobacteriaceae > Collinsella. Next base: position 25,961 of record CABUQG010000003.1, read on the forward strand.
GAACGTGAATCCGGCAGGCCCCTCGCCGCGCGCCGTTGCCGCAGCTTGCAAGGCGCTTTCTCGAATCGACGCCTACCCCGATAGGGAAAGCCTCGCCCTCGTTCGCGCCCTAGCGCGTGCCCAGGGCATTCCCGAAGATACTATCGTCTGCGGCGCGGGCGCGTCCGACATCATTTGGCGGCTCGCCGCGGCGGTGCGCCCGAAACGCATCGTCGTGTGCGCGCCGACGTTCTCTGAATATGCGGAGGCGGCATCGTACTACGGCGCATGCGTGCAGGAGTTCCCGCTCTCCGAAGCAGACGACTTCGACGTGCCCGCCTCCTTCGCCCGCGCGATCGAGGGGCCGGGAGACGTGGCGTATATCTGCAATCCGAACAACCCGACGGGGCGCCTCGTCGACCCCCGCGTGATCGATGCCGCGGCTTGCCGCTGCGAGCAGGTGGGCGCGCTGCTCGTCGTGGACGAGTGCTTCCTCGGATTTGCGCCCGACGCCCGCGAAAGGAGCGTGGCCGCACGCGCCGCGTGTTCGCACCATGTGGCCGTGCTCTCCGCGTTCACCAAGCTCTACGGAATGGCAGGGTTGCGGTTGGGGTATCTGATCAGCGGAAACGCCCAACTCATCGAGGGGATTCGCCGGGCGGGGCAGGCATGGCCCGTCTCGTCGGTCGCCGAGGCCGCGGGCATCGCCGCCCTGGAAGACATCGAATACGTCTCGCGCACGCGCGATGTATTGGCGGGCGAGCGAGCGTGGCTTTTCCACGAGCTCTCCTCGCTCGGGCTTTCCGTCGTGCCGTCGGATGCGAACTTCCTTTTAGTCCGCACGCCGGCGAAAGACATCCCCGAGCGCCTATATAAACAGGGGGTTTTGGTCCGCACGTGCGACTCGTTTTCGGTACTGTCCCGTTTCTGGTGCCGCGTCGCGGTGCGCACGCGCAAGGAGAATGCCCGGCTTGCGATGGCGTTCAGCCGCGCGCTTCGGGCGGAAGGCGCATCAGGCGAAGGCGAACCCGACGAACGGGGCGGCGCTTCTTGCAGCGGCGCTATGGCGGGCTCGGATGGCCGAGGCTCTGCGAAGGAGGTCGATACCCGTGGGTAGGGCGAAGCCCATCATGATCCAGGGCACCATGTCGAACGCGGGGAAGAGCCTGCTTGCGGCGGGGCTGTGCCGCGTGCTTTCGCAGGACGGCCTGCGCGTTGCTCCCTTCAAGAGCCAGAACATGGCGCTCAACAGCGGTGTCACGGCCGACGGGCTCGAGATGGGGCGTGCCCAGATCATGCAGGCCGAGGCGTGCGGCATCGCGCCCGACGTGCGCATGAACCCCATCCTGCTCAAGCCCGAAAGCGACCACCGAAGCCAGCTCATCGTGGCCGGCAAGGCGCAGGGAGCCTTCGCTGCGAGGGACTACTTCGCGCGAAAGAAGGCGCTCATGCCGCAGATTTTGGAGGCGTTCGATTCGCTCGCGGAGGAAAACGACGTCATCGTCATCGAGGGCGCCGGCAGCCCCGTCGAAATCAACCTTGCCGAAAACGACATCGTCAACATGGGGCTCGCGCGCGCCGTGTCCTCCCCCGTGCTGCTCGCGGGCGACATCGACCCAGGCGGGGTGTTTGCCCAGCTCTACGGCACGGTCGCGCTCTTTGCGCCCGAGGATCGTGCGCTTTTGCGGGGGCTTGTGGTAAACAAGTTCCGCGGCGATGTGGAAATCCTGCGCCCGGGTTTGGCCCCGCTCGAGAAGATGTGCGGGGTTCCCGTCGTGGGGGTCGTGCCGTATCTTACGCTCGACCTGGACGACGAGGACTCGCTCGCGCCGCGCCTATTTGCCCGCGAGGCGCGCGGCGTCATCGACGTCGCCGTCGTGCGCCTTCCGCATCTGTCGAACTTCACCGACTTCGACCCGCTTTCGCGCGTGCCCGGCGTGGGCGTGCGCTACGTTTCCTCGACGACCGATCTGGGCCGACCCGACCTGGTGGTGCTTCCCGGCTCGAAGTCCACGGTCGACGACGCGCGCTGGCTTGCGGCTAGCGGCATCGGAGCCTGTGTACGCGCGCTTTCGGGCGCGGGCACGCCGGTGCTCGGCATATGCGGAGGCTACCAGCTTTTGGGAGACGAGCTTTCCGACCCGCACGGCAGGGAAGGCGCTGGCACCGCGCGCGGGCTCGGGCTCATCCCTGCAAGTACGGTGTTCAAGGAGGAAAAGCGCCTCGCCCAGTCGGAGCTGCGCATCACGGGCGCCCAAGGCGCGTTCTCGGTGTGGAACGGCATGACGGCGCGCGGGTACGAGATTCACGACGGCGAAACGACCGTCTCCTGCGCCCCTGCGGGCACGATTGGCGGCAAACCAGAAGGCGCGGCCTGCGGAAACGTGTTCGGAACCTATCTCCACGGCCTGTTCGACGAACCGGGGGTGGCACTCGCCCTCGCGCGCTCGCTCGCGCGCATGCGCGGCCTGCCCGAGAGCGTCGTGGGTGCTGAGGGCGCGGTGTCCGCGGCCGATCACCGTGCGCGCGAGTTCGACCGCCTGGCCGACTCCGTGCGCGGGGCGCTCGACATGGAGTATGTCTACCGCATTATCGAGGAGGGCGTATGATCCACGTGTATCATGGCGACGGCAAAGGCAAGACCACGGCGGCGATGGGGCTCGCCCTTCGCATGCTCGCCGCAGGCCGCCGCGTCGTCGTTGTGCAGTTCCTGAAAGACGGCGAAAGCGGGGAGGCGCGCCTGCTCGCCGAGCATTTCGGCGTGCCCGTGTTCGCGGGGAAGGCGTCGGACAAGTTTACCTGGTCCATGACGTCGGAAGAACTTGCCGCGACGCGCGAGTTGCACGATGGGAACCTCGCTTCCGCGCTCGCCGAGCTCGAGGGCGCGCAGGAGGGGCTGCTCGTGCTCGACGAGGCGCTCGACGCGCTTTCGAAGGGGCTTGTCGACGAGGGGCTCGTGGACCGCGCGCTCGATATGTCCGCGCGCGGCGTCGAAGTAGCGCTCACCGGGCGCGCGCCTTCCCGCAAGATCGTGGAGAAGGCCGACTACATAACCGAGATGCGGTGCGAGAAACACCCCTACGAGCAGGGGATATGTGCAAGGGAAGGAGTGGAGTACTAGATGGATTCCAAGGAGATGGCGCCCGGCGACATCGAGCGGCGCAGCTTTGAAATCATCACCGAAGAGCTCGGCGGCCGCACGTTCCCGCCGCTCGAAGAGCCCGTCGTGAAGCGCGTCATCCACACCACTGCCGACTTCTCGTACGCCGATTCCCTCGTGTTCACCCATGACGCCGCGCACTGTGCGCTCGACGCACTGCGCGCAGGGGCCACGGTGCTCACCGACACGAACATGGCGCTCGCAGGCATAAGCAAGCCCGCGCTCGCGAAGATCGGCTGCCAGGCCGTGTGCTATATGGCCGACCCGGATGTCGCCGCAACGGCGCGCGCCGCGGGCACGACTCGCGCCGTTGCGAGCATGGACAAAGCTTGCGGCATCGAGGGTCCGCTCATCGTGGCCGTCGGCAACGCTCCCACAGCACTTCTGCGCCTCGCCGAGCTCATGGACGCGGAGAAGATCTCGCCCGCGCTCGTCGTTGGGGTGCCGGTTGGGTTTGTGAACGTGGTCGAGGCGAAAGAGGAGCTACTCGCGCGACGCGTGCCGGCCATCGTCGCGAGGGGTCGCAAGGGCGGCTCGACCGTGGCGGCCGCCATTATGAACGCGCTGCTCTACGAGATCACGCGCCCAGGCGGCCCGAAGTGACGGCGCCCGCATCCGCGCCGCCGCTGCGCATCTTCGCCGGCACCACCGAGGGCCGCCTTCTGTGCGAATGGGCGAGCGGGGCGGGCATCCCCGCCCGTGCCTACGCGGCAACCGAGTACGGAGGCGAGCTTTTGGGCGAGCTTCCGGGCATCGAGGTGCATGCGGGCAGGCTCGACGAGGCCGACATGGAGCGCGAGCTTTTCGGCGCGCGCATCGTCGTCGACGCCACGCATCCCTTCGCTACGCTCGCAAGCGGCAACATCCGGGCCGCTTCGCTCGCCGTGGGTGCACGATGCCTGCGCCTTGCGCGCCCGGGTGAGGCGCTACCCAAAGGCGTCGTGTCGGTCGCGTCGATCGCCTGCGCGGCGCGCTTTCTCTCCGAGAACCCGGGTCGCGCGCTTCTCACGACGGGGAGCAAGGAGCTTGCTCCCTACACGCGCGTCGCCGATTTCGCGGAGCGCTTCTTCGTGCGTGTTCTCCCGCTGCCCGGTGCTATAACGAAGTGCATCGACGCGGGGTTTTCGCCGTCGCACGTCATCGGCATGCAGGGGCCCTTCACCCGCGAGCTCAACGAGGCGATGCTTCGGCAGGTGGGCGCCCAGTGGCTTGTGACCAAGGACTCGGGAACCGTAGGTGGCACGGCCGAGAAGATCGCCTCCGCGCGCGACGTGGGAGCGCGCTGTATCGTGGTCGCCCGTCCCGCCGAGGGAGGCGGGGGCCTTTCGCTTCGGGAAGTGGAAGACGCGCTCTTACGGGAGTTCGCGCGCTAGGCGCTCGCCGCGCCTGCGTGCCCTCCCGCCCGCGAGGAGAAGCGCCTTGAGCAAGCTCGACCCGTACAAGCCCGTCATCCGCCAATAGCTCGAGGACGAAGCCCGGAACTGGCGAAAACAGCCCTTCAATAAGTTGCGGTGAAATAGTGTCTGTTTTTGCTGCTAGATAGCATATTCAGTCCCTAATTCACCGCAACTTGTTGGTGTTGGCTTACTGGTAGCGTAGGCACTCGACGGGGTCGAGCTTTGCCGCGCGGCGAGCGGGGTAGAAGCCAAAGATTACGCCGATGCCGACCGATACGGCAAACGCGATCAACACTGTCGTAATGGAGAAGCTTGGCGTGATCGTCCCGGTGGCTCCAAACTCGCTCATGATGCCCGAGCTTGCGGCAAAGAACGTGAGTCCCCAGGCCAGCAGATAGCCAATCAGGACACCCAACAGTCCGCCGGTGACGCACAGCGCCGAGGACTCGGCCAAAAACTGGGCGGTGATATCGCGACGACTGGCGCCCAGAGCGCGGCGGATGCCGATCTCGCGGATGCGCTCAGTCACGTTGGTGAGCATCATGTTCATAATGCCGATACCGCCGACAAGCAGCGAGATGCTGGCGACAGCACCCATGATGAGTGAGAACGCGCCCATAAAGGAGTTGAGCGCATCGATGGCGCTTTTCATGGAGGTCGCCGATACGCTGTCGTACTCATCATCCTCCGCGATGCCCTTCATCGCGCGCACCTTGGACTCGATGGTCTTGCAGAGTTCATCCATGTCCGTGCCCTCGGCGGCAAGTGCCGTCACGCTGGGGAATGAAGGATTCTCGTCGCCAAACAGCCCGGAGATGGTTTCGCGTGGCATATACAGCGTGAGCGAGCCCATGGAGTCGCTGCCGCCGTCGATAACGCCGACAATCTGTACCTCGCCGTTGGAGACCTTAATAGTCTTGCCTACCGCGTCCTGTTCGTTGCCGTAAAGCTGATCGGCGCCGCCGCGGCTGATGAGCGCCACGCGCGAGCCTGATTGGGATTCGGCCTGGGAATAGGTGCGCCCCGCAACGAGCTTGCTGGCCCCCACGGCGTCGAGCATGTTGCTATCGACACCCTGTGCCATGACGGTATAGCTTTTATCGCCGGTCTTGTACTCGGTATACGCGCTGTCGACAATGCCGATCTGCTCAATCTGCGGCACCAGTTTTTGAAGCTTCTCGATGTCCGACTCGGTGAGTTCTTGCGACGAATAGATTTGCACCATACGAGCTGCGTTGAGGCCCAGGCTGTTGACCAGGCTGTTTTGGATGCCGCCGATGAGCGAAGTCATGGCGATAACCGAGGCGATGCCGATGACAATGCCCAGGATGGTGAGCAGGCTGCGCCCCTTGTTGGCCTCGAGCGAGTGAAGGGCTTCCTGGATGAGATCGCGGGCGCTCATGCCACCACTCCTTTCGGCGGGTTGGCGGAGGCGGAAATCATGGGAAGGCTATCTACGGCGCTGCGCAGGGTCCGCGGTGCATGTGGAATATACGCGCCGTCGTGAATGCGACCGTCGCGGATGGTCACGGCACGGTCTGCCTCAGCGGCGATGCCGGGGTCGTGTGTGATGAGCACGATGGTTTTGCCGCGCTCCTGAAGTCTATGGAAGGTCTCCATTACAAGCGCTCCAGTGGCAGAGTCCAGGTTTCCCGTTGGCTCATCGGCCAGGATGATGGGCGGGTCATTAACGAGGGCGCGCGCGATGGCGACACGCTGCATCTGGCCGCCCGAGAGCTCGGATATGCGGTGGTCCCAGTGGTCAACGGGCAGCGTGACAGCCTGCAGCGCGTGCACGGCGCGCAGTTCGCGCTGGCTACGGGGCACATTGGTGTAGGCCAGCGGCAGCATGACGTTTTCGATAACCGATAGGCGCGGCAGCAGGTTGAAGCTCTGAAAGACAAAGCCAATGCTCAGGGCGCGAACTTCGGTGAGCTCGTCATCATCGAGCTCGGCCACGTTGATCCCTTGCAGGTAGTAGTCGCCCGCCGTCGGCTTATCCAGGCAGCCCAGGATGTTCATGAGCGTTGACTTACCCGAGCCCGAAGGGCCGGTAATAGCGACGAATTCGCCGGGATTTACTGCCAGGCTCACGTTGTGCAGGATGTGGGCGCACCCCGCCTCGCTCTCAAAGATGCGGTGCACGTTGCGGATGTCGATAACGGGACGCATTACATGCCCTCATCGTCAGACATGCTGCCCGAATCCGCGCTGTAGCCGCCGTCAGCCGTTGCGTTCGCTCCGGTGTCCATGACGAGGGTGTCGCCATCGCGCAGCTTGGTAACCGGCACGTTGGGGTTGATCTCGTTGTCCTGGTCGTCGCGCTTGACCTGTGTCTTGCCGACTACGGCTTCGTTGTCGTTTTGCGTCACGACGGTCACCTTCACGCGATGGGTTTGCTTGCCCTCGTCATCGGTTGCCACGTTGACGTAATAGTGTTCGCCGTCTTCGGTCATGAGCGCCATCGTCGGCACCATCACCACGTCGTCGAGCTGCTCGGTCACCACCGATACCTCGGCCGTCATGCCCGGCTTCAGGCGCGCGTCGGGCGCCTCAATGAGAATGTCGACGTTAAAGGTTACGCTGCCGCCGCCACTGTTGGCGGCGTCGGAGTTTGCCACCGACGCGATAGCCGTGACGGTGCCCTGGCTCACGATATCGGGAAACGCGGGATACGTGACGTTGGCGCTCTGCCCAACGGCGATCTTGGCGATGTCCTTTTCGCCCACCTGCACGGTCACCTTCATCTTGGACAGGTCGGCGATCTGCATGCACTGCTTGCCGCCGCTCGTATCGCTTTCGCCCATGATCATGCCGCCTGTAACCGTGGCGCCCACTTTGGCATTGAGCTCCACGATGCTACCCGAGCTCGGGGCCGTGACCGTGCGACTGGAGGCCTTGGCGTTCGCCTGGTCGAGGCTTGCCTGGGCTGATGCGAGGCTGCGCTGCGCGGCCGATACGGCGTTCGTGTCCGCTGATGCGGCTGAGACGCCAGCCGCTGCGGAAGCTCCCTCGACGTCCGTCGTTGGGGTGGCCTGCGCGGCAGCTGCGGCTTTCTGCGCGTTGGCGAGGTCTTCCTGAGCGGCTGCAACTGCACGTTGCGCCTCGGCAACGTTGCGATCGAGCTCGTCGTTTTTAATGGTCATAAGCACGTCGCCCTCGTTGACGGATTGGCCTGCCTGCACGTTGATCGAATCGACCGTGCCGTCGACAGAAGGGGAGACCACTGAGGACGAAATGGGTTTGAGCTGGCCTTTCGCCTCGACCGTTGTGGTAAACGTACCCTCGGTCACCATGTCGGTCACAGGCCCACTAGCGCCCTGTGGCTGAGCATTGATAACCAGGGTTGCGGCAATGGCAATGAGCGCGATGGCACCCACGACGCCGGCGGCAATACCGCGTCGAATCAGCTTTTTGCGTCGACGTTCGGCACGTTTTGCCTTGAGCTTGGCATATGCCTCTTCATCGGAAATCTCGGCCGTATCGTTCGCGCGTCCGCTCTGCTTGTCGGCATATACGTTTGAAATCAGAGGAATCGTTTCGGTGGCACCTTCGGGCGTGCGCTCGGTATCATCTGGGCCTGGGGTGATCGTGGGGACATTCGGCATAGCGTCTCCTTTATAGAAAGAACCTCGATAATTATATGCGCCCACCGGTTGGGGCGGGCGCATAGGACGGTTTCTTTCGGAACTGTTAGATTGGTCGCAGCGGTTCCACGTTGTAGGAATGCGCGCGTTGCACTACGAGTGGACAACCACGCACAGGCCGACTTTGATGCAGTCGTGAAGTGCCTTGGCGTCTGCCAGGCGCAGGTTGATGCAACCGTGGCTGCCGCACCACTTGTACGACTCGGCATTATCGAAGCTCTTGTCGTTTTGCCATGTAGCGTCGTGGAAGCCGATCATATTGCCCTCGAACGGCATCCAGTAGCTCACCGGGCTCTCGTATTTGGGCTTACCGGTCTCGGGCTCCTTGGCTCCGATCAGGGTGCTGCCACCGTCGTTGCTGTTGATCTGCCACACGCCCTCGGGGGTGGCGTCTTCGCCCGGTTTGCCGGAAATAAAGTTGGCCTCCCACACGATATTGCCGCTCTCGTCGTAGTAGCGCGCGTGCTGCTCGGACAGGTCGACGTCGATATACGCCTTCCAGTCGGGCTCTCCCTTTGCGGTAAAGGTGTCGGCCTTCTGGGAGTACTTGATCTCGATATCGCCGGTCTGCTTGTTGTTAATGGCGTCCTCGACCTGCTTGGCGAGCGAGCTGCTGTCGATGGACCAACCAAAGTCGCCGCCTTCGACGGCGCACTGCTTGCCATCGGCGCGCGTCCACCAGCGAGTGGAGCCCACGGTATTAAAGCCGTTGGCGAGCTCGGCTGCCCAGCTACTGATCTGCGAAGTATCGAGCGTGGGGTTGGTGGGATCGGCAAAGCTGATCCACTGCAACACGGAGCTGCCATCAACCTTGCCGGCATCCTCGCCGTTGAGCTTGAGGGTCACGTTGACGCCCAGGAAGTTGTTGGCGGCATCGCATGCGGCCTGAATCTGATCATCGGTCAGCGTTCCATTGAGCGGCTCATAGGCATCGTTGCCGAGCTTGGAAAGATCTACGGTCTCGGCCAGCGAGGCAAGCTCGAGCTTGGCATACTTAATGACATGCTCGCGGTTGAGTTTTTCGTTGGAGCGCGCCTTCTCGACGGTAAACTTGCCCGCTTGCTCGTCATAGGAGCTATTGGCCTCGAACGTGCCCGAACGTCCCTCGTTAAACTCGTCGATGGCGGCGCCCAGATCCTTCTCAAACTTCTTTTGGTCAAAGGTGTCGGAAAGCATGGACAGGTCGACGTCTTGATCAAGATCGACTTCGTTGGAGGTAGCGGTTGTTTTGGTCTTGCCGCTTAAGGATTCCACAAGGCGGACTGGCCATACAAAGGCCTCGTTGTGGCTGATGATCTCTTTTGCAGCAGCTTCACCGTCGACGATGGGTTCATCGGACTCGGGCTGATAGGTCCAGCTAAAGTCATCTCCTGTTACGGCGAGCTTATAGTGTTTCCATGCCGAATTGACCTTGGTGGCGGCAGACAAAGCGTTGGAGAACGAGACATCGACGCCGGCGATGGTGGTGTTGGGGTAGGCTACCTGCGAAAATGCTACGACGCCTACGATAAAGACAATGACGATTAGACTCAGGACGACAAAGAGCGTCGTCTTTTTGCCCGACTTATTGTTGCCGGCGGGTTTGCGCGCAGGGCCACGATCGCCTCGAGCGTGCGTGGGGGGCTGCTTGGGCGCATTGCCGTTTGCCTGGTGCTGCTGTCGTTGTTGACGCTGCTGTCGCTGTTGGTTCGGGCGTTGGGAAGCGTTTGCTGCACTACGCTGCTGACCGTGGCTCGGCGCGATAGGACGCGGCGACTGAACGCCGCCGGTGTGCCTGCTCGGCTGCTGCGGATCGGGAATCAGTTGAGTTCGATCGTTTTGCGACATCGTATGCATATCCTTCGATTTTCGCCTTGCGGTTCATCGTGTTTTTACTGGGCTTGCATTATAGCGATTGCCCTGCTGTTTGTGGTACGGAAACGGTGGCATTCAAAAGAGGTGGGACATTTGTCCCACCTTTGAGTCGTTCTTTGCCGCTATCCGCACACACCGCATTTTGCACAGGCCGAAAGTGCGGCCGGAGCCTGCGCGATGCCACCCTTTGCCGTCTCGCGCAGCGTGGCCGGTAAAGCGTGGCCCACCGAGAGCATGACGTGTGCCATCTGGTCAAACGGTACCAGGCTCTTAATGCCGGCGAGGGCGAGTTGTGCCGAGCTAAAGGCCGCAGCCACGCCGATGGCGTTACGGTTTTGGCAGGGCACCTCCACGAGGCCGCCTACAGGATCGCAGACCAGGCCCAGCAGGTTGCTCAGCGCGATGGAACTGGCGTCGAGCGCCTGCTCGGGCGTGCCGCCGAGCATCTGCACCAGTGCGGCGGCTGCCATGGCGGCGGCGCTTCCCACCTCGGCTTGGCAGCCGCCCTCGGCGCCGGCAACGCAGGCGCTTGTGGTGAGGTTGAGGCCGATGGCGGCTGCGCAGTAGAGCGCGTCCATGACTTGCTCGTCGTCGAGCTGCAGGCGATCGGCAAGCGCCAGCACGCAGCCGGGCACAACACCCGCGGACCCTGCCGTGGGGGCGGCGACAATCACGCCCATGGTAGCGGAGCGCTCGAGCACGGCCATGGCGCGGGCAACGGCGTCGGTCTGGACGGCGCCCATCAGGTTTGCACTCAAATCGTTGCAGCGGGTTGCTTCGACGAGCTTGGCCTCGCCGCCGATAAGCCCGCCGAGCGAGCGTTGCGGATTGGCGATGGGGGCCGTGGTCTCCTCGCGCATGACGTCGAGCACGCGGCGCATGGCGGCGACGGCGTGGGCCTCGCCGGTCAGACGCGCCTCGCGAACGGCCATGACGGCGCCGATACTGAGCCCCAGTTCCTCGCACGCATCGAGCAGCTGCTCGCCGTCGTCGAAGATCTCCATGGCCGAGACGCCGGGGGAGAGCGACGAGGCCGAGCCTGGGAGCTCGATAAACGTTGCGTAATCGACATTGTCGAGCTTGCGCAGCATGGGGACGACGGTGTCGTCGGGCGCGCCGTCGGTCTCAAAGACGGAGTAGGCCTGGCCGCCTACTTCGGTGCGGTAGGTGCGGCAGAAGGCGATGTTCACGTGTGCGTAGGCGAGCAGATTGGTGAGCGCGGCGAGTACACCGGGGACGTCCTTGTGCGCCACGAAGAGCGTGGAGTACATGCCCGAGATGTCGACGCCGACGCCGTTAATGCGGCTGATGCGCATCTTGCCGCCGCCCAGGCTCTCGCCGCGAACCTGTGCCGTGGCGCCCGTGTCGTCGACCATGTCGATGTCGACGGTGTTGGGGTGGATGGAGGCGTCGTCGCCCTTGATGTCAAAGTGATATTCGAGGCCCTGCTCGCGCGCGAGGTCGAAGGCCCGCTTGATGTTCTCGTCATCGGTGTCGAGGCCCAGGATGCCCGCGACGAGCGCACGGTCGGTGCCGTGGCCGCGGTAGGTGTGGGCGAAGGAGTTCCACAGCCCAAAGGTGACTTTGGTGATGCGGCCTTCCAGCAGGCTGGCGGCAACTTGGGCGCACCGCAGGGCGCCGGCGGTGTGCGATGAACTGGGGCCGACCATGACGGGGCCCAAGATCTCGAATGCCGAGGTCGTAGCTAGTGTTTGCGGCTTGCCTGCCATGGGTGCTCCTGTTCTATCCCGTCGTTCCGAGGACTTTGGTATTTGGTCGCCTGCTCTACAGTCCTGGCTCGCACGGAGGCCACATTAAGTGGCCTCCGGCTCGTGCGGAACTCGCGACCGACCAAATACCAAAGCCCTCGGAACTAAGGATACATGGTAGAGGCGCGTGTGCTGCAAAATTCATTAGCTGGTGACGCAGCGTAGGCTCATATCGAAGCATCTTCACCACCGGATTAATAAAAAAGAAGCACCGCTTGGGGGCGGTGCTTCTTTTGAAAGCGCATGCGTGTTGTGACCTTAGCGGCTCTTAATTACAGCCCGCAGGCTGCTTTGAGTTCTTCGGCTCGGTCGGTCTTCTCCCAGGTGAAGTCGGCGTCTTCGCGGCCGAAGTGACCGTAGGCTGCCGTCTTTTCGTAGATGGGGCGACGCAGGTCTAGGTCGCGGATGATTGCGCCCGGGCGCAGGTCGAAGGTCTTCTCTACGGCCTCGACGATCTTGTCCTCGGCAACATGTGCGGTGCCGAAGGTGTCGACCATGATTGAGAGGGGCTTGGAAACGCCGATGGCGTAGGCAAGCTCGACTTCGCAGCGGTCGGCCAGACCGGCGGCGACCACGTTCTTGGCTACCCAGCGCGCGGCATACGCGGCGGAGCGGTCGACCTTGGTGCAGTCCTTGCCGCTAAAGGCACCGCCGCCGTGACGGCCATAGCCGCCGTAGGTGTCGACGATGATCTTGCGGCCGGTGAGGCCCGTGTCGCCCATGGGGCCGCCCACGACAAAGCGACCGGTGGGGTTCACGTAGATGTCTGCGTTGTCCCACGGCATGTTCTCGGCGTCCATGACCGGGGTGATGACGTGCTCGATGAGGTCGGCCTTGATCTTGCCCATGTCCTCGATCTCGGCGGCGTGCTGCGTGGAGATGACGATGGTCGTTACCTCGACGGGCTTGCCGTCTTCGTAGCGCACGGTGACCTGGGTCTTGCCGTCGGGACGCAGATAGGCGAGGGTACCGTCGTGACGCACGGCGGCCAGGCGCTCAGCCAGACGGCTTGCCAGGTAGTGCGGCATGGGCATGAGGGTCTTGGTCTCGTTGGAGGCATAACCGAACATCATGCCCTGGTCGCCGGCACCGATCAGGTCGATCGGGTCGGTGGTAGCGCCGGTCTGGGTCTCGAAGGACTCGTCGACGCCCTGGGCGATATCGGGCGACTGCTCGTGGATGAGGCTCATAACGCCGCAGGTGTCGCAGTCAAAACCGAATTTGGCACGGTTGTAGCCAATGCGGCGGATAACGCCGCGGGCGATTTCCTGCACGTCGACGTAGGCCTGGGTGCGGATCTCGCCGGCGACGATGACGGTGCCGGTGGTCACGAGGGTCTCGCAAGCGCAGCGGACGTTCTCCACGTTGGCAGGCACGCCGTTGGGGGCGATGTAGCCCTGCTCCTGGAGCTCTATTTCTTTGGCGAGGATTGCGTCGAGGACGGCGTCGCTGATCTGGTCAGCGATCTTATCGGGATGACCTTCGGTCACCGACTCCGACGTAAATACGAAGGACCCGTGTTGGGGTGGGATGGAACGAAGTTCTTCTGACATGATTGTCCTTTCAAAAACGTGTCCCGGCGACCGTTACCATTCCGCCGGGCTCTCTATGCAAGGGCTCATCATAGCGCGTAAATCAAACATTCACACCCTTTCCGCACCTACTCATTGGGGACAGACTTAAATGACCAGCCTTACCTAAATGCCAACAGGTTGCCAAAGACTGGTCATTTAAGTCTGTCCCCAATGAGTGAGTCGGTGCCCTTTGTGCGGAGGTTGCTTTGATGCTTTATACTGGTGCGGTTAGACATCCATCCTGCAATCGAGGAGATATCCATGGCATCAGACGTTCGCGTCCGCTTTGCACCCTCACCGACGGGCAAGCTGCACATCGGCGGCGCTCGCACCGCTATCTATAACTGGGCTTTCGCCCGCGCAAACGGCGGCACGTTCATCCTGCGCATCGACGACACCGACCCCACCCGCTCCACCGATGAGAACACGCAGATCATCCTGCGCGCCATGCGTTGGCTTGGCCTGGACTGGGATGAGGGCCCCGAGGTAGGCGGCGACTTTGGCCCCTACGCCCAGACTGAGCGCTTGGACCTGTACAAGCAGGCCGCCCAGAAGCTTTGGGACGAGGGCAAGGCCTATCCCTGCTTCTGCACCAAGGAGCAGCTCGACGCCGACCGCAAGGCCGCGCAGGAGCGCAAGGACCCCTTCCAGGGCTATCAGCGCCGTTGCCGCGATCTTGATCCCGAGGAGGCCCGCCGTCGCATCGAGGCCGGCGAGTCCTACGTCCTGCGTATTAAGGTGCCCGAGGACCGCGGCGACGTCGTCATCCACGACGCCGTCCACGGCGAGGTGACCTTCGACGCCAAGGAGCTCGACGACTTTGTCATCTTCCGCTCCGATGGCACGCCCACGTATAACTTCGCGACCGTCGTCGACGACGCCATGATGAAGATCACCCATGTCATCCGCGGCGACGACCACCTGTCCAACACCCCGCGTCAGGTCATGGTCTACGAGGCCCTCGGCGCTCCCGTGCCCACGTTCGCTCACATCTCCATGATCCTGGGCGCCGACGGCAAGAAGCTCTCCAAGCGCCACGGCGCCACCTCGGTGGAGGAGTACCGCGACGCCGGTTACCTGTCCGACGCCTTCGTCAACTACCTGGCGCTGCTCGGCTGGTCGCTCGACGGCGAGACCACGATCATCCCGCGCGATGTCCTGGCCAACAAGTTCTCACTCGACCGCATCTCCAAGAACCCGGCGACCTTCGATCCCAAGAAGCTCGATTGGGTCAATGCCGAGTACATCAACGGCATGTCCGATGCTCAGTTTGCCGACGAGATCATGGTCCCCGAGCTGCACGAGGCGGGTCTCATCGAGGGCAATGTCGAGTACGGCGAGGATTGGATCGACGCGCTTGCCGCCATCGTCAAGCCGCGCACCAAGATGCCGGCCGACGCCGTGACCGTCGCCGCTCCCATCTTCGCTACGGCCGAGACGCTCGAGTATGACGAGAAGTCCGTCAACAAGGGCCTGGCCAAGGAGGGCATGGGTGCCATTCTGGATGCCGCCAAGGCCGCTCTCGAGGGCGTGAACGAGTGGACGGCTGCCAACATCGACGCCGCGCTTGAGCCGCTGCCCGAGCAGATGGACCTTAAGAAGCGCGTGGTGTTCCAGGCCGTGCGCGTCGCCGTCTGCGGCAACATGGTGAGCCCCCCGCTGGGCGAGACCATGGCGCTCGTCGGCCGCGACGACTGCCTGGCGCGTATCGACCGCGCCCGCACGATGGCGCTGTAGCAGCCGCGTAAACGCATGTATCCGAGCCCCGTTCACCCGAGCGGGGCTCTTGTTTCTGAAGACGCATGGGATGGGAGGTATAGGGGCCATGACCGAGCAACTGTCGCTGTTTGGTTCGCCGGAACCGGAGGAGACTCCGGCCAAGCCTGAGTTCGCGCCTGAACCCGTCGCCGCCTATGCGAGCGTAGTCCTCGACATTCCCACCCGTGCGCTGTCCGAGCCGTTTGCTTATGGCATTCCCCGGTCCCTTGCCAACGAGGCGCAAATCGGATCCACGGTCCTGGTCCACTTTGGTAACCGTGCCGCCGCGGGCTATATCGTCGACATTGCGCCTGAGCTGGGTGACCTGCAAGGCATCAACGCCCTCGACCCAGCCCGCATTAAAGCCATCGAGGCTATCCTCAGCAAACCGCTCTTTACCGCCGAGGCTGCCCGTATCGCACGCTGGATGAGCCGCGAGTACGTCGCAACGCTTTCCGAGTGCCTGCGTTTGTTCTTGCCCCCGGGTGGAAGCCCGCGCGTGGTCAAAGGTGACGACGGCGTGTGGGCCGTTGAGCGCCCCGCCGTCAAACCCATCCAAAACCGCTGGGTCATGCTCACGCCCGAGGGCTTCGACTATACGCCGCCCAAGACCGCGGTCCGCCAGCGTCAGCTCATCGAGGCGCTCCAGTGCGGCCCGGTCACGACGCGCGACCTCAACCTTCTCTATAACAGCATGTCGGCGACCATCAAGGCGCTCGAAAAACGCGGCGTCGTCGTGGTGGAGGAGCGTCGTGCGTGGCGTGGCTGCAGCGAGCAGACCACGCTGTCCTCGGCAAGCGGCAAGGCGCCGGTCTCCCTTACCAACGGCCAGAAGCAGGCACTCGCGCAGATTGAGCGCGCCCGTCTGGACGCTCATGGCGACGTGGTGCTGGTCGACGGCGTCACCGGCTCCGGCAAAACCGAGGTGTACCTCTCCGCCATCGAGCGCGTGCTGGCGGCCGGCCGTTCGGCTTGCGTGCTGGTGCCCGAGATCTCGCTGACGGCCCAGACCGTCGGCCGCTTCCGTTCGCGCTTTGGCGAGACGGTCGCCGTGTTCCATTCGCGCCTTTCGGCCGGCGAGCGCCTGGACCAGTGGGATATGGTCGCCAGCGGTGCGGCCCGCGTGGTCGTCGGCGCCCGCTCGGCGCTCTTTTGCCCGCTCAGCGACCTTGGTCTCATCATCATCGACGAGGAGCACGAGACTAGCTATAAGCAGGGCTCCAGTCCGCGCTACCACGTGCGCGAGGTGGCAGCCGAGATGGCGCGGCGCTACCGCTGCCCGCTCGTGTTGGGCTCCGCCACGCCATCTGCCGAGTCCCTCGACCGCTGCCGCCGTGGCACGTATAACGGTGCCACCTGGACGCGCGTCGAGATGCCCGAGCGCCCGGGACACGCCGTGTTGCCCACGGTTCGCATTGCCGATCTGCGTCGCGAGTTCTCGCACGGTAGCCGCTCCATGTTCTCAAAACCGCTTATAGAAGGCCTTGAGCGTGTGGTCGAGCGCCGCGAGAAGGCCGTGCTGCTGCATAACCGCCGTGGCTTTGCGCCGTTCCTGATGTGCCGCGAGTGCGGCTGCGTCCCCACCTGCAACCACTGCTCCACCGCGCTTACGTATCACGAGCGCACACACACGCTGCAGTGTCACACATGCGGTTCGTCTTGGCGCGTGCAGCCCTATCCGGCGGCCACGAGCCGTTGCCCCAAATGTGGCAGTCGCTACCTGGCAAAAATGGGCCTGGGCACTCAGCAGATCGAGGACGCACTGCACCAGATGCTGCCCGACGACGTCGCCATCATTCGCATGGATGCCGATTCCACGCGCGGCAAGGACGCGCACAAAAAGCTGCTCGAGCAGTTCGATGCCGCCGATTGCGCGGTGCTGCTGGGCACCCAGATGATTGCAAAGGGCCTTGACTTTCCCGAGGTCACGCTGGTGGGCGTGGTCAATGCCGACTTTGCGCTAAAGCTGCCCGATTTTAGAGCGGGGGAGCGCGCCTACGATCTGCTGGAGCAGGTTGCAGGCCGTGCCGGCCGCGGCGATCGCCCCGGCGAGGTTATCATCCAGACCTACCTGCCCGAGGATCCGGTCATTCGCGCCGTCGCTGAGCACGATCGTTCGATCTTTACCGACTACGACCTGGATCAGCGCCGCGACGCGCTGTACCCGCCGTTTGTTCGCCTGGTCAACATCTTGGTGTGGTCGGCGAACCGAGACGACGCGCAGAACTACATCGGACGTATCGCAAAGCTTCTTAAGCGCCGCTGGCATGCCGCCGCGCCCGACTTTTTGCGGGCGGGGAGTGCCGTGCCGCAGGTGCTGGGCCCGGCTTCGTGTGTAATCGAGAGAGCCAAGGACCGTTACCGCTTCCATCTGCTTGTGAAGTCGCCCGTGGGGTACCATGTCTCTGATGATATCGACGCCTGCCTCAAAGAGGTGGGCTCCGTGCGCGGCGTGAGCGTGAGCGTTGACGTCGACGCCTATGATTTGATGTAACAACCCGAAAGGATGGCCATGGAAGCCAACGGAATCGTACTGTCGCCTGACCCTCGTCTGCGCCAGGAGTGCGCCGTCATCGAGGAGATCACCCCGGCGATCGAGGCACTTGCCGAGAAGATGAAGAAGATGATGTTCGAGAACGGCGGCTGCGGCCTGGCTGCCCCGCAGATCGGCGAGCTCATTCAGCTCGTCACCATCGACTGCGACTACAGCGACAAGAGCGACTACGATCCGTACGTGCTCATTAATCCCGTGATCGTGGAGCAGAGCGACCATCTGGTGCCGTTTAGCGAGGGCTGCCTTTCCATTCCTGGTATTAGCTGCGAGATCGAGCGTCCCGACCATGTCGTCGTCGAGGCGTACGACCTGGATGCCAACCTGATTCGCTACGAGGCCACAGGCGACCTGTTCTGCGTGTGCCTGCAGCACGAGATCGATCATCTGCACGGCAATACCATGTTTGAGCGACTCAAGCCCATGCAGAGGATCAAGGCCGTCAAGGAGTACCAGGACGCCTTGGCCCGCGGCGCTCGACCGGGCGAGACGGAGTAGGTCCCACCGCCCCCGGTGCTGAGCGCCCACATATCATCCCGTGCTCAAACATTCTCGCTTTGCTGCGAAACTGCGCGCGGGACGATATGTGGGCGCTCAGCACCGGGGACTGCGTTGTTCTGGCTCGGTTCGCCCGGGTGCCGTTGGGCCAGGGAGGGGCGTCTTCGCTGATAATTGCTTTGCTGAAAGAGCTGCTTTTATTGCGGCTCTTTCTTTGGTTTTGGGTATATTTGTTCTTGTTGAAATGTTATTGCGGATGGGCTGGTGACTTGGCTTTCCGCTGTTATTTGTAGCCGTCTCGGCTTTGGTTGAGGGGAGACGTTCTTTATGCGTATTGTGTTTATGGGTACGCCTGATTTTGCTGTGCCTTCGTTGACTTCGCTCGTCGAGGCTGGGAATGAGATTGCGCTTGTTGTTACTCGTCCCGATGCTGTTCGCGGACGTGGTAAAAAGTTGGAGCCGTCTCCTGTTAAGGCCAAGGCGCTTGAGCTTGGTCTGCCGGTTGTTGAGGCTAATCGTATGACGCCTGAGGTTGTTGAGGCGCTCCAGACTGCCCAGGCTGACATTTTCTGTGTGGCTGCTTATGGCTGCATTTTGCCCGATGAGGTGCTGCATATGGCACCGCTCGGTATTGTGAATGTTCATGCGTCCTTGCTGCCTCGATGGCGTGGAGCCGCTCCCATTCAGCGTGCCATTCTTGCTGGTGACGAGGTTGCCGGTGCTTCTATCATGCGCATTGGACATGGTGTGGATACCGGCGCTTATTGTGCGCAGGCCTCGACATCTGTCGCCGGCAAGCATGCCGAGGCACTGACGATGGAGCTTGGCGAGCTGGGCGGTAAGCTGCTGGCTGATACGCTGCCCTCGCTTGCCGATGACACAGCGGTGTGGACCGAGCAGGATGAGTCGCTCGTCACGCATGCTGCCAAGATTTCCAAGCAGGAGATGCGTCTGGATCCGCAGATGGCGGCGCTCGATTGCGTGCGTCACGTGTTGGCTTCGTCCGACACTGCACCCGCTCGCTGCGTGATTGCCGGTAAGTCGGTTCGCGTGCTCGATGCTGCGCTGGCGGATGTGTCGCTTGGCGAGGGCGCTGTTGCCGTTAAGAGCAAGCGTGTCTACCTGGGACTTTCCGATGGTGCGGTCGAGCTGCTTGAGGTTAAGCCCGATGGCAAGCGTGCTATGGCTGCTTCTGCCTGGGCTGCCGGCCTGCAGGGTGTCAATCTGACGTGGGGTGCTTTGTCATGAGCAAGCTTTCTCCCGCGCGCAAGCTTGCGCTCGATGTGCTGATGGAGGCCGACCGTCGCGGTATGTACGCACGCGACGTGCTGTCTTCCCGTGCTTCCGCCAAGGCCATTGACCAGCGCGATTCCGCTTTTGCCGCGCGTTTGGCGCTCGGTGTTGCCGCCACGCAGGGCATTTTGGATGAGCTGCTCGATCAGTTTCTCGATAAGCCCAAAAAGGTCGCGCCGCGCGTTCGCATGGCGCTTCGAATCTCGGCCTTCGAGATGCTCTACCTGCATACCCCGGGTCGCGTTGCCGTGAGTCAGGGCGTTGAGCTGGTTCGTAGCGGCGCTAAATCGGCTGCCGGTTTGGCGAACGCCGTGCTGCATAAGGTTGCGGACAACGTTGAGGACTTTGCCACGGCATCGGACGTGGATGAGTCCGAGCGCCGTTTGGTTCGCCTGTCTCGCCTGATGGGCATGCCGCGCTGGCTGTGCGCTCGCATTATGGCGTCGTTCGATACGCCCGAGGGCGCGCTCAGCTTTGCCGGCAATCTGGCGCCCGCGCCGCTCGCTCTGCACGAAAATGCCTTTGCGACCAAACCTGATCCGTACATTTCGCAGCTTGTGGCGCCCGTGTTCCCGGGTTGCCATGCGCCGGTCGATGCGCAGGCCACGGTTGCGTCGGGTGTGTTTGAGCGCGCGGCTGCCGTGGCCTCGGACCTTAACGCTCAGCTCATCGCTACTGCGGCTACTCGTCCCGGGCGCTGCCTAGAGATTGGCGCCGGTCGTGGTACCAAGACGTATGTGATGATGTGCCAGGCTAAGCGTGCCGGCTACGACCGTCAGCACACTGCACTCGATTTGCACGATCGCAAGTGTGACCAGAATCTCGCGCGCCTGCATAAGGCGGGTATTACGGGTGTTCGTACCGTCTCGGGTGATGCATGCGAGCTCGATGCGGTTCTCACGTCGTTCGATGCCATGCTTGGTAAACCCGTTCTATTCGATACAGTGTTTATCGATGCCCCATGCTCTGGCACCGGAACCATGCGTCGTCATCCCGAGATTCCCTGGCGCCTTGCCGAAAGCGATGTGACGTGCGAGCTGCCCAAGCTGCAACTGACGATGCTCAAGGAAGCAGCCGCGCGCGTTGCTGCCGGCGGCGAGCTCATATATGCGACGTGCTCGGTCTTTGATGAGGAGAACACGCAGGTCGTAGATGCCTTCCTGGCCTCTCCCGAGGGCGCCGACTTTACCGTGGCGCCGCTCTCCGAAGCCCAGATTCTGCAGCTTCCCGAGTTTGAACAAGCCAAGCAGCTCATCTCCGTCCGTCAAAACGACCGCGGGCTTTTCCAAAGCGTCCCCGTAAACGCCGACTCCTACGACGGCCACTTCTGCGCTCGTCTGGTCCACAAGTAACTACTAAGTTGCGGTGAAATAGGGATTGAATAGCGGCTTCTACCCGCCAAACAGTCCTTATTTCACCGCAACTCATAAGGAAGATTTTTCTGGGACTGGGATTAATAAATCGGATATGAAAGTAAGCGGTTGGGTTTGGTAAGTTTCTGGATGCATGAACCGCTCGCAGATTTAATATTGAGGGGTTAAAATGATCGATCTTAATAGTGACAAGATTGACAATCCTGAAGATAATACTCAGGAAAATGAAAAGGTTGAGAATTCTTCGATTAAAAAGCGGGTAATTATTGGTGCCGGTATTGTTGCTCTGCTCATTGCTGGTTGTGTCGGTGGTTATGCTGGTTACAATTACAAACAAGCATGTAGTGAACATAATCAGCAGGTTGAAGTTTTGTATTCAAAGGCTAGCGATAGTGTTGCTGCCTTTAAGGCTGATCTTGGGTTACTAACTTTTGAGCAACGTCTTGATACCATTAAAAATGCTCAAAATAATAAAGAGATTTTGAATAAAGAAATCTCTAATGACAGTTTTAAGTATGCGGATGGCACTTCCCCTGATTGGACGAAGTTGCTCAATAAATACGATTCCATTATTAAAGACTGTCGTAATGCTCAAAATGATGAGTGGAATACTTCTGTAACTGACCATGGTAATTTTGATGTAAATTCTACTGAAGATACTGACTCTCTCCAGCAGCATATTAATAGCCTCAATGGTCTTCTTAATGATATTTCTAATAAAGATAATCAGAAGCTTATTTTTGAAGATGCCAAAAAGGATTCTAAGAAGTTCATCGATCAAATCAATGAACAGATCAGTCGTTATCAATCTCGTATTGATGATTTAAACAAGGCAAAAGCTGAAGCGAAGGCTCAAGAGGAAGTAACAGCACAAGCTCAACAGCAGACTTCTCAGCAGAATAGTTATTCTAGCGGTAGTAACTATTCTAATAATAATTCTGGTGGATCTTCTAGCAGTATTTCTTCTTCCAATAATAGTGGTGGTAAGTATGTCATTCGTCAATTAGATCAATATGATGCAGCTGGTAACTATATCGGATCTACTCATTGGTATAGCGATGGTACTTGTGATGATCCTTATGCTGCCGGTATGGGCGGATTTTAAAATATACTAATTTTTAAAAATAATTATCGACCCATAGCGCAAAGAAGCGGCCCCGCGATCAGAGTTGATCGCGGGGCCACGTTGTTATTAGTGGCTATGCGGGCAGTTGGCGCAGCAGCCGCTGGTGGCGCTGGTGCTGGAGCCGCCGCTTCGCTGGTCGGTGTTGTAGAAACCGCTGCCTTCGAACTTAATGCCGCTGGCCGAGAACGTCTTAGATGCCGGAGCACCGCAGCTGGGGCATACGACCTCGGGCGTCTCGGACATGGGGTGCTCAACTTCAAACACGTTGCCGCAGCTCGTGCACTTGTAATCGTAGCGCGCCATAATACTTCCTTTTCAGCACAAAGCGGGCAGATCGCTCTGCCCGCAAAAATTCAAACAGCTGTAACTGTACCCTATATCGGGGGTTTTATCACGCTTCGCCCCAGAATCTATGGGTGTTGCGCAGGAGCTTCGCAGTTTTCTCCTCGGCTGCTGCAACGTCGGCCTCTTGCGCCTGCCATGTCCAGTTGCCCGTGGCCACGCCCGGCACGTTCATACGTGCATCGTCGCCCAGCCCCAGCACGTCCTGCAGCGGCATCATAACGAGCGGAGCATCGCTGGCCAGGGCGTTGCCCATGAGCTCGCTTGCCAATGCAATGCCGCTCGGCTCGTCGCCGCCCGCAAAGGAGCGCGTGCACCAGCCGGCAAGCGTAGAGGTGTCGTGCGTCGAGGTGTACAGGATCTTGTCCGGTGTGGGATGAATTCCGCAGCGAACGTCGTAGTTGCTAAACTCCAGTACGTCCATGCCGGGGAAGCCACAGGTCGAAGCCATCGCACGAACGCCAGGCGTCAAATAGCCCAGGTCCTCGGCAATAAAGTTGAGCGGCCCCAGCTCGTCGTAGGCGGTCTGGAATAGGTCTTTGCCCGGACCCGCAAGCCAGCGGCCGTCGGCACAGGCCTTGCCGGCGGGGATGCTAAAGTAGCTGTGGAAGCCCAGGAAGTGGTCCAGGCGCACACGGTCGTAGAGTGCGAACGCGCGACGCAGGCGATCCATCCACCAGCTATAGCCGTTCTGTTTCATGTGATCCCAGCGGAAGGTGGGGTTGCCCCAGACCTGGCCCTCGGGCGCAAAGTTGTCGGGCGGCGCGCCCGAAATCTCAATCGCCTTGCCGGTGTCGGACAGCCAGAAGTTCTCGGGCTCGCTCCATGCGTCGGCCGAATCATCTGAGACATACATGGGGATATCGCCGATGACTTCGATGCCCTTCTTGTGTGCGTAGTTCATGAGCTCGCACCAGGCAAGGTCAAAGCGATACTGCATGTACGCCTGCAGCTCGGCCTCGTCGTGGAATCGCTTGTCATCGATCAGGTGCTCGTTGTAACGCGCGACATCCGCCGGCCAATCGTGGCGCGACAGTCCCTCAAAGTGCTTCTTTACCGCCATGTAGACGCAGTACTTCTCGAGCCAGTCGGCGTTGCGATGTTTAAACGCCGTGTACAGCGGGTCGGCATCCTCGCCGCCGCGGGCCTTCCAGGTGACGAAGTCGGCGGCCAGCTCCTCGTGGCTCTCGGGCAGCAGGTCGATATTGCCTGCAAAGGCCGAGGGGCCGGCATAGGGGGAGCGGAAGAAGTCCGTAGGATTGACGGGCAGGACCTGCCAGTAGCGCATGCCCATGGCGGCCAGGTGATCGATAAATCGACGCGTGGGCGCACCGATTGTGCCGGGCTTGCCGTCATCGGTCGGCACCGAGGTGATGTGGCACACGACGCCCGCGCCATGATCGAGCGGCTCCTGCAGGCGCTTCTCGGCATGGTGATAGATGATCGAAGAGCCCAGCGGGTACAGGTCGAGCGTGACTGTGCCGTTGTGGATTTCGCACTCGTGTCCGCTGATCACGTCGCTAGCACATTCGCCGAGCGCCGGGATCGTCACGCAGTGCGAATTGCGCAGGCTGCGGTTGATGATAACCGTCGCGGCCTCGCCGTCTTTGCCCGTGCGGGTGTAGGCCAAGACGTCGTCGTTGAGAGCGAAGGCCTTGATCTCGCCATTGACCATAAAGGGTAGCGCGCGGCGCACAGCAGACGCGTTCTTAACGATGGCCAACGTATCGAAGTCGTGGAGCTGGTCCTTGGTCGGCAGGGTACGGCGATTGCCCGGATCGGTGAGGCCCTCCAGGCCGTACTCGTCGCCATAATAGATCGAGGGCACTCCTGGGAAGGTCATCTGCATGAGCGTTGCCAACCAAAAACGGCTCTTGGCCAGGCCCATCGAGTTCTCGTCCAGGCGCCATTTGCTGCGCTCGCTCTCGGGCAGCTGCGACTCGTCGGGGCCACCACCGAGCACCGAGATAATGCGCGGGCGGTCGTGGCTCGAAAGCAGATTGAGCGCGCAGGCCAGTGCCTCGCGCGGGTAGTTCTCGCGCAGGGTCTCGATGTCCTCAGCAGCTTGATAGGCATTCTTGTAGCCCATCAAAAAACCGATGACCATGTCGCGGAAGGGGTAGTCCATAGCGGAGTCGAGCTCAGAGCCCTGCAGGTAGCGGCGCAGGTGGCCATAGCTGATCTTGTTGGAGGCGTCTTCCCAGACCTCGCCGAGCAGCAGCGCGTCGGGCTTCTCGGCGAGCACGGCCTTTTTGATTTCGGCCAGGAAGTCGTCGGAAAGCTCGTCGGCCACGTCCAGGCGCCAACCATGGGCACCGGCGCGCAGCCATTTGCGGATCACGCCGTCCTTGCCCAGGAGCCGCTCGCGCACCAGTTCGGAGCTCTCGTTGATGGCGGGCATGTTGCCCACGCCCCACCAGCAGTCATACGAACCGTCTTCATGGAAGTAAAACGCATCGCGCCACGGCGAGTCCTCGCTCTGCCAAGCACCGACGCCGGGATAATTGCCGTAGCGGTTAAAGTAGATCGAATCGTCGCCCGTGTGGTTGAAGACGCCGTCCAGGATGATAGAAATGCCGAGCTTCTCGGCCGCCTTGCACAGCTCCGTAAAGTCCTGCTCGGTGCCCAGAATCGGGTCGATCTTGGTATAGTCGGCCGTGTCGTAGCGGTGGTTGCTCGCGGCCTCAAAAATCGGGTTGAGGTAGATGGCCGTAAAGCCCAGCTCGGCAATGCGGGGCAGGTCATTCTGGATACCCTTGAGCGAGCCGCCGTAAAAATCCCAGGTCTTGATGGAGCCGTCTTCGGCACGCTCGTACTCGGGCGGTTCGTTCCAGTCCTCGACCATGCGGCGCTGGATTCCTTTGCGCGGTTTTTCAACTTCGGCAAGCGTACGTTCGCGCCAGTTTTCGTCGCGTGCATAGCGGTCGGGGAAGATCTGGTAGACCATACCGCGCTCGTACCAAGTGGGACGGTTCTCGCGGTGCTTGTAGACGGTAATCTGGAAGGACGGAACCTCGGCGTAGTCGTAGGTCACACCCTCGCCACCGGTGCGGCCTTGCGGCGCGCCCAGGCGGACCGGCGGCTGACCTTCGATATTGCATATAAAGCTGTACCACACAAGGCAGGGCTCGGTGCACTCAAGCTCTACGGTAAATATACCGTCGCCCTCGTGCGTCATGGGATACAGAGACTCACCGATCTCATCGACCCAGGTGCGCAGCGTAAGCGTTGCCTGGTTGGGGTCGGCATCCTCCAAAATCACCGAGAGCGAAACGGAAGTTCCAGTGGTCACAGCGCCAAACGGAGTGCGAAACTGCGGCAGACGGCTGTTGTGAATCAATCTCATAGTACGGTCCAGTTCAATAGAATCACGGCCTGCGGGCCATGGGCTTTACGCACAGGATATAAGTATATCTGTTGTACGCAGGCTGTATAAACAACATCCGTTTACCATCGGCGAACGGTTGTCCTAGAAAATCGTTTTACCATCCAAATTATCGCGATATTCATAAACGCCTATACCGATACTATTTGTAGTCAAACAAAAGTACTTCGGTTTACTACGATGAATTGGATGATCTCAACCACGGTCATTTTGATGATATTAAAACCGCAGGTTGAAGCGTTGCCAATTTCGTAGATTACTCGCCGTGGACGGCTGGAGCCATTTTGTCGTAGTAAACCGGTCCTCTTTTTAATATAGAAGTTCAACGCAAAAGAGGGCGCCTGGTTGGGGGCACCCTCTTTTGCGTTGAGGATTAAGTTTTAATCGTCCTGACTAGTGACGCTTGCGGGCGGCCGTTGCCTTGCGGACGGAGGTCTTCTTGGTCGGAGCCTTTTCCTCGGCTGGAGCGGCGGGGGAGACCGGGGCCTCCTTGGCGGGCTCGGTCTTTGCCGTAGCCTTCGAAGCGGTCTTGACCTCGGCGGCCTTCGGTGCCGGCTCGGCCTTTACTGCGGGCTTGTCCTCGGCCTTAGCCTCTGCCTTGGGAGCAGCAGCCTTGGTCGTGGCCTTTTTGGCCGTCGTGGTAGTGCGCTTGCGCGTGGTGGTCTTGGCGGCCGGCTTTGCCTCGACAGCTGCCTTGCCCTTGGGCTCGGCGGGCGTCTCCTCGAGCTTGGCGGCCGGCTTTGCGGCTGCCTTAGTCGAGGCGGCCTTTTTGGTCGTCGACTTCGTAGCCGCGGCCTTCTTGGCAGTCGTGGTCTTGGTCGCGGCCGTCTTCTTGGCAGCGGTCTTGGCCGGAGCCTTTGCCGCAGGCTTAGCCTCGGCGGTGGCGGTCTCGGCCTTTACCTCGGGAGCAACCTCGGCCTCGGCAGCTTTCTTGGCAGCGGCGGTCGTGCGCTTGCGCGTGGTCGTTGCCTTGGCAGTAGTTGCCTTAGCGGCGCTAGTCTTGCTAGCAGCGGCCTTCGTGGTCGTGGCCTTCTTAGCCGTCGTCTTGCGGGTGGTCGTCTTCTTGGCGGCAGGTTTCGCTGCGGGCTTAACTTCGGCATCGGCAGCCGGCTTCTCCTCGGCCTTGGGCTCCTCAGCAGCAGCGGGCTCCTTAACGGGCGCCGCAGGCTCGGCCTCAGCAGCAATCGGCTCCTCTACGGCCATAGCAGCCTTCACAGCCGCCGGGCGCTCAATCTCCGGATGCATAAAGAAGTACAGGTCCAGATACTTATCGGCCGAGCGCGTCCAGCTAAAGTCCTGGCTCATGGCCTGCGTGACCAGCTTGTTCCATGCCTCACGGTTATCCCAGAAGAGGCGCGCCGCGCGGAAGACCGCGTCGCCCATCTCGTCGCCGTTAAAGTTACTAAATGAGAAGCCCGTGCCCTCGCCGGTAAACTCGTTATACGGGATCACCGTGTCCTTCAGGCCACCGGTCTCGCGCACGATGGGCAGGGTGCCGTAGCGCATGGCGATGATCTGCGACAGACCGCAAGGCTCAAACTTCGAAGGCATCAGGAACATATCGGCGGCGGCGTACATGCGCTGCGACAGCGCCGGGTCAAATTCGATGCGTGCGGCCATGGTGCCGGGGTACTTGTCCTGGAAGTAGCGCAGGCCGTCCTCGTAGTCGCGGTCGCCGGTGCCCAGCACCGCCACCTGCACGCCGCCGGACAGGATGCGGTCGAGCGCGTACATGACCAGGTCCATGCCCTTCTGGCGCGTCAGGCGCGTGACCATAACCATGAGCGGGCGGTCGTCGCGAACCTCGAGCCCCAGCTCTTCCTGCAGCTTGGCCTTGCACACAGCCTTGCCGGAACGGTCGTCGACCGTGTAGTTTGCGGCAATGCGCTTGTCGGTCGCCGGGTCAAAGCCCGCAACGTCAATGCCGTTGAGGATGCCCTGCAGCGCGTAAGAGCGCTCGCGCAGCACACCGTCCAGGCCCTCGCCAAACTCGGGCGTCTGGATCTCGTTGGCATAGGTGGGGCTCACCGTGGTGATGGCATCGGCATAGTGCAGCGCGCCCAGCATGTAGTTGATGCTGCAGGCGTCGCAGCGCAGCTGCGAGGCGGCCGCGGGAATATGCGCCACACCCAGGATGTCCTCCATCACGGTGTCGCTAAACTGGCCCTGGAACGCCACGTTGTGGATCGAGAACACGGTCTTGACGCGGTCGTACAGCGGCAGGCCCTGGTAGAACTCGCGCAGAAACACGGGCGCCAGTGCCGTCTGCCAGTCGTTGCAGTGCAGGATGTCGCACTCAAAGCCTGCCGGCAGGTGCTGCAGGCTCTCGGTGATGGCCTTGGAGAAGAATGCAAAACGCTCGCCGTCGTCAAAGAAGCCATACGGATAGTCACGCGCAAAGTAGCGCTCGTTGTCCACGAACATATAGGTGACGCCGTCGCGCTCGAGCTTCTCCAGCCCGCAGTACTCATTGCGCCAGCCCAGGCTCACGTAAAAGTCGGCAAAGTGCTCCATCTGCGCCTTGTACTCGTCCTTGATGGTGGCGTACTTGGGCACCATCACGATAACCTCGGCGCCGGCGCGCACGAGTGCCGCAGGCAGCGAGCCCGCCACGTCACCCAGGCCACCGGTCTTAACAAACGGTGCGCACTCGGCCGAGGCAAACACGATCTGCATCTTTTTGCTGGAATCAGCCATATTGTCTCCCATGTTGTTATTCGAGAATAGCCGCCAGGCGCGAACCGGGCGGCTATTCTACATGTTACGAGCGATGTTGCGGTGCCAACGTTAACGTACGATGGTGGTGTCGGAAGTTAACGGAGCCTTGCCCAGCACCAGGATGTTCTCGGGCGTGCCGCGAAGCTCGGTGTTGGTGGGAACCACGTTGTTCTTGTCCAGGATGGCGTTTTCGACGCGTGCGCCGCTCTTGATGATGCAGCTCTGGTTGATGATCGAGTTGGTCACCGAAGCGCCTTCCTCGACTACGACGCCGCGCGACAGGATCGAGTTGCGCACGGTGCCTTTGATGATGCAGCCGGCCGAGATGATCGAGTTGCACGCGTGGCTGCCGGTCGCATAGCGCGAAGGCGGCACGTCGTGAGCCTTGGTCAGGATCGGGCGCTCGGGGTCAAAGAGCTGATCGGCCACGGTCTGGTCGAGCAGGTCCATGCTGCGGCGGTACAGCGACTTCTCGCTAAACACGCCCACGACCTCGCCCTTGTACTCGTAGCTGCACACGTCGATGTTGCCAAAGTCGCCCTGGAGTGCCTCGAGCAGGTCCAGATAGTCGGCGGCCTGGTAGTGGTCGATAATCTCGAGCAGCGTCTCGCGGTTGACGATGCAGCAGTCCATAGAGGCGTTGTCGCCGTACACGACGCCGGCGCTCACGCCCGTCAGG
Source organism: uncultured Collinsella sp. (assembly GCA_902493535.1). Lineage (GTDB taxonomy): Bacteria > Actinomycetota > Coriobacteriia > Coriobacteriales > Coriobacteriaceae > Collinsella. The sequence continues at coordinate 55,064 of CABUQG010000003.1, forward strand.
CGGCCGTTCTCGTTAATCTCGAGTTTGGTCTCGTCATCGACGTTGCGCGTGGCCTTGCAGTACACCACGGTCATCTGGGCGCCGGAGTTCTCGTGTGCGTCGATGATGGTGTTGAGGTCCATGTTAAAGATGATGTTGGTGCCCATCATCACGACATAGGGCTTGTCCGAGCGCTGGAACAGCGTCTTGTTGGAGATGATGTCGCGCAGCAGGAAGCGCATGCCGCCCTTGGTGGTGCCATACGCGTTGCCGGGCACCATGAACAGGCCGCCCTTCTTGCGGTCCAGGCCCCAGTCCTTACCCGAGCCCACGTGGTCGATCAGCGAGCGGTAGTTTCCCGGCATAACGACGCCGACGGTCTTGATGCCTGCATTCATCATGTTGGACAGCGGGAAGTCGATCAGGCGGTAGCGGCCCAAAAAGGGAACGGACGCGATGGGACGGTCCTTGAGCAGTACGCTGCCGTAGGTCGAAGAGTAGTTAGCGGTGATATAACCGATGGCCTTGCGATTGATCATCGGATCATTCCCCCTTCCCGATAACGACGTCATTTCCAACGACGGCCGTATCCTTGGTGGTATCGACAGAGCCGAGCTTCACGCCCTCTTCGACCGTGGAGTTCTCGCCCAAAATAGCGCGGCAGATGTGCGCGCCGCTCTTAACGTGCGCACCCGGCAGCAGCACGGAGTCCTCGACCACGGCGCGCTCCTCGATGATGACATCGGTCGAAATGATCGAGTGACGAGCGGTGCCGTAGATTTTGCAGCCGTTGGAGACCAGGCAATCGTCCAGGCGGCCGTCCGGGCCAATGTAGTGCGGCGGACGCGTGGTGATGTTGGACATGATGGGGAAGTGCTTGTCGAACAGATCGAACTCGGGGTTGTTGCCCAGCAGGTCCATCGAGGTCTCGTGGAAGCTGGCGATGGTGCCGACGTCCTTCCAAAAGCCGTGGAACTCGTAGCTGTACAGGCGCTTGCCCTCGCCGAGCAGCTTGGGGATGATGTCCTTGCCAAAGTCGTGGCTCGAGCGCTGGTCCAGAGCGTCCTCTTCGAGCGCCTCGATCAGCACGTCGGCCGAGAAGATGTAGATGCCCATGGACGCGAGGTTCGAATCGGGCTTATCGGGCTTCTCGGTGAACTTGGTGATACGGCCGTCCTCGGGGTCGGTGGTCAGGATGCCAAAGCGGCTGGCCTCCTCCCACGGCACGGGCATAACGCTCACCGTGAGGTCGGCGTTGTTCTCAATGTGCGTCTTGAGCATCTTGCGGTAGTCCATGCGATACAGGTGATCGCCCGAAAGAATCAGGACGTACTTGGGGTCGTTGGCTTTGATGTAGTCGAGGTTCTGCGTAATGGCGTCGGCCGTGCCCGCATACCAGGCGCCGCCGGTCTGCGTCTCGTACGGCGGCAGGATTGACACGCCACCGTCGCGGCTGTCCAGATCCCACGCCTCGCCGGAGCCCACGTAGGCATGCAGCAGGTAGGGGCGATACTGCGTCAGAACGCCCACCGTGTCGATGCCCGAGTTAGAGCAGTTGGACAGCGAAAAGTCGATAATGCGGAACTTGCCACCAAAGCTAACCGCCGGCTTAGCGATCTTTTGGGTGAGTGCCCCCAATCGGCTGCCCTGTCCTCCTGCGAGGAGCATCGCGATGCATTCTTTCTTACTCATCGATTTCTCCTTCTGTCATCGATGTTCCTAAACCCATTAGCGACGGGCGCGGCGCAACGTCACGCCCGTCGAGTAATGCCGTGCTGGCATAAGGGAGCTCGCGGCCTTTACGCGTGCCAGATCTCGTCGCGGTACTCGCGAATGGTGCGGTCGCTCGAGAACCAGCCCGAGGAGGCGGTGTTGAGCAGCGCCTTGCGGTTCCAGGTCTCCTGGTCACCATAGCTGTTCGTGAGCTTCTCCCACGCATCCACGTAGCTACGGAAGTCGGCCATGACTAGGTCGGGGTCGTTGTTGTTCATGAGCTCGTTGTAGATGCTCTCGAAGTTGCCAGAAAGACCCGCAAAGGTGTTGTCCTTGAGCTCGTCCATCACGCGGCCCAGACGCTCGCGGTCGCCGTTGAGGGTATCCCACGCAAAGTAGCTGTTGGATGCCCAGAGCTGCTCGACCTCGGGGGCGGTCAGGCCAAAGATGGCCTCGTTCTCGCGACCGGCCAGGTCGGCGATCTCGATGTTGGCGCCGTCGAGGGTACCCAGCGTAATGGCGCCGTTCATCATGAGCTTCATGTTGGACGTGCCCGAGGCCTCCTTGCCGGCCGTGGAGATCTGCTCCGAGATCTCGGCGGCGGGGTAGATGAGCTGGGCGTTGCTCACACGGAAGTTGGGGATAAAGCAGACCTTCATGACCTCGTTGACGCGCGGGTCGTTGTTGATGACATCGGCCACGGAGTTAATGAGACGGATGGTCTCCTTGGCAAAGGTGTAGCTCGAGGCAGCCTTGCCGCTAAAGATGAAGGTCGTCGGCGTCACGTGGAAGTTGGGATCGGCGATGCGACGGTTGTATATGTCCATCACCTTCATGATGTTCATGAGCTGGCGCTTGTAGGCGTGGAAGCGCTTTGCCTGAACATCGAAGACGGTGTTGGGGTCAATGACCAGACCGGTCTCGGCCTTAACGTAGGCGGCAAGACGCTCCTTGTTGGCGCGCTTGGAGGCACCCACGGCCTTCAGGAACTCGGTATCGTTCTGGAACTCTTTGAGTTTCTCCAGCTCAAAGGCGTTCTTCAGCCAGCCGTCGCCAATGGCCTCGGTCACGAGCTTGGCGTAGGTGGGGTTGGCCTCGGCAAAGAAGCGACGGTGCGAGATGCCGTTGGTCTTGTTGTTGAACTTCTCGGGCGTCAGGGCATAGAAGTCCTTGAGCACGATGTTCTTGATGATGTCGGAGTGGATCTTGGCCACGCCGTTGACGCTGTGGCTGCAGATCACGGACAGGTTGGCCATGCGAATCTCGCCGTCCCACAGGATGGCGGTCTGACGCAGGCGCTCCTGCCAGCCCTCCTGCGTGGTGTCGAACGACTCGTGCCAACGACGGCTGATCTCGTCGATAATCTGGTACACGCGGGGGAGGAGCTTGGAGAACATGCCGATGGGCCACTTCTCCAGGGCCTCGGGCAGGATGGTGTGGTTGGTGTAGCTCACGACCTGCGTCACGATGTTCCAGGCGTCATCCCACTCGAGCTTCTTCTCGTCGATGAGGATGCGCATGAGCTCGGGGCCGCACATGGCGGGATGGGTATCGTTGGTGTGGATGGCCACAAACTGCGGCAGCAGCTCCCAGTTCTCGCCGTGCTCCTTCTCGAAGGTGTCGAGCAGGCTGTAGATGCCGGCCGAGACAAACAGGTACTCCTGCTTCAGGCGCAACAGACGGCCGTGCTCGCCGGCGTCGTTGGGGTAGAGGATGGCGCTGATGGCCTCGGCCTCGGCGCGCTCGGCGTCGGCCAGGGCATAGTCGCCGCGGTTGAAGGCCTCCAGATCGAAGTGCTCCTCGACCGGCTCAGCGGCCCAGACGCGCAGCTTGTTGACGGTCTCGCCGGCATAGCCCACCACGGGGATGTCATAAGGGACGGCCAGGATGTCCTGCGTGTCCACCGTGCGGTAGAACGTGCGGCCGTTCTCCTCAAAGCCCTCAACATGGCCACCAAACTTAATAGTCACGGCCTTGTCCTGACGACGGACCTCCCAGGGATACCCGTGGGTGAGCCACTCGTCCGTAGCCTCGACCTGGCTGCCGTTGACGATCTCCTGCTTAAACAGGCCGTAGCGGTAGCGCATGCCGTTGCCGTAGCCGGCGATGCCCTCGGCTGCCATGGAATCCAGGAAGCATGCGGCCAGACGGCCCAGGCCACCGTTGCCCAACGCCGGATCGGGCTCCTGGTTCTCGATGACGGATAGGTCAAATCCCATGTCATCGAGCGCCTCGGCGACCATGTCGCGCACGCCAAAGTTGAGCAGGTAGTTGTCGAGCAGGCGGCCGATCAAAAACTCGATCGAGAAGTAGTACACGCGCTTCTTACCCTCGGCGGTGGCGCGGGCGTCACTCTTGGTGGCAACGGTGCGTGCCTTCTCGGCCACGAGCTTGGCCAGGGCGTTAAAGCGGTCGAGGTCGCTGGCGGCCTCGACGCTCTTGCCACTGATGCTCATGACAGCATCGCGATAGAGCTCGGTAAACTCCTGCTTGTTGTCGAAGATCTTATTCATACGTTCCTTTCCCCCGGGGATGTTTCTCCCGGAACGGTTTTGACTTGTATCCTACGCCCCCGCGGGGCGGGTGATTACAGCTGTAACGGCTTTGTTACGCATCCTTGCCAGATGCTTTAACAGCGCCTGTCTTAGCCTTGGGAGCAGCCTTTTTATTGGTTGCCTTCTTGGCCTTGGGCTTAGCCGTAGCCTTGGCAGCGGGCTTGGCGGACTTCGCCTTAACCGGAGCCTTCTTGGCAGCCGCGGTCTTGGGCTTCACCGAGGACGTGCGCTTACGCGCCGCCTTCTTGGGCTCCTCGATCACGGGCGGCTTATAGCTGCTGGGACCGCGGCGCTTAAGCACCACGCCTGCCAGGCCGGGCACCTTAATCTCGATAGAGTCCATCTGCCCGTTCCAGGGATAGGGCTCGCTCGAGCAGGTGTAGGGTTCCTCGCCGGCGTATCCGCTGCCGCCAAACTCGGGACGGTCGGAGTCAAAGATGACCTCCCAATCGCCCTCGCGCGGCACGCCCACTCGGAAGCTCTCATAGCTCTCCGGGTCAAAGTTGATCAGGATCACCAGGTCGTCATCGACGTCCTCGCCCTGACGGACAAAGCTCACGATGGACTGCTTGGAGTTGTCCGCGTCTATCCAGGTAAAGCCATCGTCGGTGTAGCCGCGCTCGTACAGGGCGGGCTCGGCGGTATACAGGTGGTTAAGCGCCTTGATGAACGCCTGATGATGACGGTGGGTCTCGTACTCCTCGGTCAGGAACCACTGAATGGACTCGTAGTAGCGCCATTCAATAAACTGGCCGATCTCGTTGCCCATAAAGTTGAGCTTGGCACCGGGGTGCGTCATCTGGTAGAAGGCCAGCGTGCGCAGGCCGGCAAACTGGCGCCACCAGTCGCCCGGCATACGGCCGATGAGCGAGCACTTGCCGTGCACGACTTCGTCGTGGCTCAGCGGACAGATAAAGTTCTCGGTAAAGGCATACATGATGGAGAACGTGAGCAGGCCGTGGTTGCCGGGGCGCCACGGAAAATCGGTCTGCATGTAGTGCAGGGTGTCGTTCATCCAGCCCATGTCCCACTTGTAGTGGAAACCCAGGCCGCCGTCCTGCGGCGGGTAGGTCACGAGCGGCCACGCGGTGGACTCCTCGGCCATCATCATCACGTCGGGGTAGTGCGCCTCAACAGCACAGTTGACCTGGCGGATAAACGCGCTGGCGTCCAGGTCCTCCTCGGTACCGTACTTGTTGAACTTCTTTTGGCTGGGATCGTCAATGCCAAAGTTGAGGTACAGCATACTGGACACGCCGTCCATGCGAATGCCGTCCACGTGGAAGTTCTCAAGCCAGTACAGCACGTTGGAGACCAGGAAGGAGCGTACCTCGCCGCGGGCGAAGTCAAACTTGTGCGTGCCCCAGTTGGGGTGAATCTCGTGCTCAAACAGCATGTGGCCGTTAAAGGTGGCAAGGCCGTGGGAGTCGGCGCAAAAACCGCCGGGAACCCAGTCCATGATCACGCCGATGCCTGCCTCGTGGCACGCATCGATAAAGTGCATGAGCTGCTGCGGGTCGCCGTAGCGCGACGTGGCGGCGTAGTAACCGGTCGTCTGGTAGCCCCAGGAGCCATCGAAGGGATGCTCCATGAGCGGCATGACTTCGATATGCGTATAGCCCATATCGCGGACGTAGTCCACGAGCTCCACCGACAGGTCGTCGTAGGTGTAAAACTCACCGCGCTGCGCGGGGAAGGGGTCCATGGGACCGGGGTAGTTGCCGTACTCGTCGGGCTCGCCCTGCGGCGCGTCGCCGTGGCGCTTCCACGAGCCAATATGCACCTCGTAGATGTTAAGGGGTTGCGACATGTGGTTATGGCCGGCGCGTCGCTTGAGCCAAGCCGCGTCGTTCCACTGGTAGCCATCGAGGGTCCACAGCACGCTGGCGGTACCCGGAGGGCACTCGGCCTTAAAGGCGTACGGATCGGCCTTGTAGAGCTTTTCGCCCTCGTTGGTCTCGATGAGATATTTATAGAGCTGGCCCTGCTTGGCGCCAGGAATAAAACCTTCCCAAATAGCGCTCGTATGCATGGGCACCAGCGGGTTGGCTTGCTCGTCCCAGTCGTTAAATTCGCCAATGACGTGAACACTCTTTACGCCGGGCGCCCAAACGCAAAAACGCCAGCCGCGCGTACGGTTCTGCGTGTCGGGGTGCGCGCCCATCTTTTCCCAGCTGCGCTCCCACATTCCAATGCCAAACAGGTAGACATCGTCCTTGGTGAGCTCCGGCGCGTGCGGGGCGGCTTTACGGGTAGCAGGCTTTTTTGTTGCTGGCTTTAGCTTTGTATCGCTCACGTTTGATCCCATCATGACGCGGCAGCGTGTTGCCTTGGTGACTAGATGCGAAAGGTCCAAGGCTGCACGAATCGAAGGGACGGCGATAGTTCTATGATTCGTTCCACCTCGCGTGCTCGGTGGAACTTTCGGCACAAAATAAGATAGCACCTGTACGTTACTTTTATGAACGAAAGAGGATTTGCAGGGGCGTTTAATCGGTAAGCGCCATGTTTATACCACTTGCAGAATTGCCGTGGTAAAACTCTTGACAGTTTTACCAATTAGCGTTTCTAGATTGTTAGGTTGACGTTAGGTAAAACGTTTTTAGCAGGTTGTTTACCATTTGACATCGAAAGGCTCGTTTATGAACCACATCGCTGCCCCAAGTGTTGCTTTTATTTTCGATTGCGACGGCACGCTGGTTAATAGCACCCCCGTTTGGGCCTATGCCCAGCCCGAGTTATTGCACCGCCACGGAGTTGACGTGACGGTCGATGATTTTGCTCAGTTTGAGCATTTGTCGCTCGAGGATGAGTGCCAGGCCTACCACGACATCTGGGGTATTGGCGAAAATGGCGAAGAGCTCTACCACGAGCTGAGCGACATCCTGATCGATGGCTACTCCAAGGTGCCGCCGCGTGAGGGCCTGCTTGCATTTTTGAAGCAGGCGCAGGAGGCCGGTATTGCCATGTGCGTTGCCACGTCCACGCCCGCCGAGTTGGTTAAGTCTGCACTTGCGGGCGCCGGCCTTGATCGCTATATGGAGTTTATTACCACGACGGGCGAGGCGGGCCGCTCCAAGCAGTTCCCCGATGTGTATGAGCTGGCGCTGCGCCGCCTTGAGGAGCGCCACGGCTGCAAGTTTGAGCGCGCCTGGGTGTTTGAGGACGCCGTCTTTGGCCTAAAGAGCTCTGGCACTGCAGGCTTTAAGCGCGTGGGTATCTATGACCCGCACGGCCGTATGGAGCGCGATGAGGTGCGTGCCAACTGCGACATCTTTATCGATAGCTATGAGGAACTGGATCTGGCCCGCGTTCTTACGTTTGAGGGATAGGCGAGAGCTGTGGCTTGTAAGGTGTTAGTGGTCTGCGGCTCGCCCGTGGTGGCGAGCGCGGATTTGCTGCGTCAGCTGGCGGGGGAGTGCGACCACGTTGTCGCCGTGGACCGCGGACTCGATGCGCTGCTGGGCGCGGAACTGGGCTGCGATGTATATGTAGGGGACGCCGACACGGTTAGCGATAAGGGCCGAGCGCTAGTCGAAGCCGCCAAAGACTTCGAAGTAGAGCGCCACAATCCCTACAAGGACTATACCGATCTGGCGCTAGCGCTCGATTCCGTTCGCCGTCGTTGGCCGGGTGCCGACGTGGTTGCGACCTGCACCACGGGTGGCCGTCCTGATATGGCGCTTTCCGTACTGGGGTTGCTTGCAGGCTACGATGACGCCGCAGTCTGGATTGCCGAGGACAAGGTAGTCGCCCGCATCCTTCGCGCTGGCGAATCGTGGACCATCGAAAGCGCCGAAGGCAAAACGTTCTCCATCATCGCCATTGCCCCCAACACCGAGGTAAGCGAGCGCGGCCTGGAATGGGAGCTAGACCACAGCCCGCTGGGCCTGCTGGCCGACACGGGCATCAGTAACGTCGTCAGGTCAACAGCCACGATCCAAGTCCACACCGGCACCGCCATCGCTTACCTATATCAATAGGCATTTAGAATCTGACCCAAAAAAGTCCTTGCACGCCGTGCCAACTTCCCCTATAGTATCTCCACGTCACGGGGGCGTAGCTCAGCTGGGAGAGCGCTTGACTGGCAGTCAAGAGGTCAGGGGTTCGATCCCCCTCGTCTCCACCATCGTGAATGCAAAGGCCTTCGGTATTCCGAAGGCCTTTTTCATGTCAAAATAGCTAGCGCCACAAACCCCGCCTACGCCAACCAAAAGTTGCACAATTTTTTCCCATGTCTGTACATAGTTTGTTAGACAAACGCGATTATCAGTGTAGGTCGCCGCTCCATATGGGCTTCAGGAACGTCCCTAATCACCGCCAGTACCTCAATAACCTGCATCAATGTGAACAACATCCCAAAACAACCCACTTGAACACGTTAAATGAACGATAAGTGTCCTCCACAAGCCAAATCAGTTTCACTAACAGCTTGTGCTAGGATACCTAACGTTACATGAGTTCATCTGTGCTCGCGGCTCCAGCAAGTTGCAAAGCGCAGGGTCGATCAGCATCCGGCCGTAACGGCGGTGCCAGAAACACCACGAGCTCCAATATCGATTGCCATGCGCGATTTTGCATTAGTTTTTGTGGCTTTTTATAAGTTCGCATTACGCTGTGCAATAAGTTGCGTTCGGCAAACCACAGCAGTCCTGCAGCTGTTTGCGTGCGGTTCAGTTTTGTACCCGCTTGACTGGGTCGCACGCAGCCAGCTGGGGTCGCGGTTATTTTTGCGATACACGTCCGCGACTCTAGCAACTGCTTCTATACATACCGTTCACGGTGGGGCAGAGCCACGTGCTTGTCTGACTGGGCTCAGGGTTTGAATATGGAGCGCCTTCGCGCACAAGCGCCCTGGCGAAGCCATACCCAAACCCCGTGAGCCACACGTAAGACAGCAAGGGGGTGGTGCTCGTGTGGTATGTGATCCAGGTCATTAACGGTCGCGAAGACGTAATGTGCGAGCGCATCGAGCGTATGGTGCCGGCTGGTGCCATGCAGGAGCTCTTTTATCCCCAATTTCAAACCGAGATTAAAGTACACGGCGAATGGGTCGATACGACCAAGCCGCTCTTTCCCGGTTACCTTATCTGCGATACGGCAGATCCCCGCACCGTGCAACAGTATCTGCTGCGTATGGACGACTTTGCCCGGGTGTTATCCCAGGACGGTCAGTTTGTGCCGCTGGCAAAAGAAGAGGTCCAGCTTATTGGCGGCTTTACGCATAGGGGAGACCGCGTAGTGCCCATGAGCGAGGCCCTAAAAGACGGTGATCAGGTCGTAGTGACGGCAGGTCCGCTGCTGGGCCACGAAGGCCTTATCAAAACCATTAATAGACGCAAGAGCACTGCTTATTTGGAGCTCGATCTGTGCGGCCGACGCGTAACCGCCCGCGTTGGCCTTGCCGTGCTTTCGGCCGAGCAGCGCGTCATGCGAAACCTTAAAAAGGCGATCGCCTAGCTGCAGGCGACTGTTTAACGGAACAGGGAGGATCTCCGGGGGCGGGGACGTAGACAACGGGATTAAATGGGGAGAGAAGAACTAATTTTGAACACCGAATCTAAGAGCGCAAAGCAAAAGGGGAAGCTGAGCGCCTTTGAACCGTATGCGTTGATGGCATATGACATTGCGGCAACTTTTATTGCTGTGTTTGTTGCATCGTGGGGAACACAACATTGGGCGACGCTCAGCGGGGCGGCCGGAGCATGCCCGGCTATCCTTGTGCTCGCGCTTGTTAACGTTGTCGTCTTTTGGTTCTTCCACATGTATAGCAGCTTGTGGCGCTATGCGAGCATTTCCGAGGCTGGACGTATTGTTTCAGCTGTAACGGTAGGCTCAGTCATTGGCGACGTTATCTTTAACCTGTTATTTGGCAAGGGCATGACCCTTCGTGAAGACGTCATGGCATGGGCCATTGTTCTTATCATTTGCGGCGGTGGCCGCTTCGCTATTCGTGCCATTTATGGTAGCCAGGCATGGCGTTTTAAAAGCAAATCAGATGCTCATTTACCTCGAACGCTCATCGTAGGAGCGGGGGAGACCGGTTCGCTAACTATTAAGCGCATGCTCAGCAACGATCCCGATATGGTTGGAGATCCTGTTGCCGTCGTTGATGACGATCCCAATAAACAAAATCAGCGTATTCATGACGTTAAGGTTTGCGGTACTTGCGCCGATATCCCTACTATTGCGCACGATTGTGAAGCGGAGCAGATTGTCGTGGCAATTCCGAGCGCCACGCATGAAGAGCGTCAGCGTATCTATGACCTATGTATGAAGACAGGCCTTAGGGTCCTCACGCTCCCCAATGTCCGCGATATTCCGCAGGATGGTGTAGGCAGGGTTGCCCTTCGTGAGGTCGAGATCAGTGACTTGCTTTCTCGTGAGGAGAAGTCGCTTGACCTTAACCAGATGGGTTACGTTACCGGTAAGCGCATTTTGGTCACGGGCGGCGGCGGATCTATTGGCTCAGAGCTTGTACGTCAGTTGCTTCCGGCAAAACCTGCGCAAATCGTGTTGTTCGACATTTACGAGAACACTACCTACGAGCTGTATCACGACATCATCAAGACCGCTCATGATCAAGGCACTGATATTCAAGTCTATATCGGCTCCATTACACATCTCCCCGCGATTACCAAGGTCTTTGAAAAGTACCATCCTCAAGTTGTTTTCCACGCTGCAGCCCACAAGCACGTTCCTCTTATGGAACACAACGCCCGCGAGGCAATCGAGAATAACGTTTTTGGCACGCTCAACGTCGTGCGCCTTGCCGACAAGTACCAGTGCAGCCACTACGTGCAGATTTCTACCGATAAGGCCGTTAATCCCACAAATGTAATGGGCGCCACCAAGCGTATGGACGAGATGATCGTTCAGTATTACGCGGCAAACAGCAAGACCATCTTTACGGCTGTTCGCTTTGGCAATGTTCTGGGTAGTCACGGATCGGTCATCCCGCTGTTTAAGCGCCAGCTTCGTGAGGGTGGCCCTATCACCATTACGCACAAGGACATCACGCGTTACTTCATGACCATCCCGGAGGCCAGCAAGCTTGTCATTACTGCCGGCGCTTTGGCGCATGGTGGCGAGATTTTTGTACTGGACATGGGTGAGCCGGTCAAGATTTACGACCTTGCCATCAACCTTATTACGCTGAGCGGTCTTAAGCCTGGCAAAGATATCCAGATCAAAGAAGTTGGCCTACGTCCTGGCGAAAAGATGTATGAGGAGCTCCTTATGGACAACGAGCAGCTCCTGCCTACCGAGCATTCCGAGATTCGCATTTCCACAGCCGAGGCCGACAAGATGGAAGAGATCAAAGACAAGCTCGAGAAGCTTCATAACTGCCTCGACAAAGAAAACGACACGGTTAAGTCCGTGCTCGCTGAGGTTGTACCTACATATCATCCACAGTTTAACGATTAGGGATAAGGAGTCACGATGGACATTAAGCCCTTTGAGAACAAGGTTTGGCTAAGCTCGCCTACCATGCACGGCGATGAGCTCAAATACATTACCGAGGCATATGAGACCAACTGGATGTCGACGGTAGGCGAGAATATCAACGAAATCGAACGCCAAATGGCCGAAAAGATTGGTTGCGGGTATGCCGTTGCCCTTTCTTGCGGTACTTCTGCCTTGCATCTTGCCATGAAGCTCGCTGGAATTAAGCCCGGTGATGAGGTCCTTTGCAGCGATATGACGTTCGACGCTACGGTGAACCCAGTTGTTTACGAGGGCGGTGTCCCTGTATTTATCGATACCGAGCGTGACACTTGGAATATGGATCCCGTCGCTCTTGAAAAGGCCTTTGAACTGCATCCGACTGCAAAGGTCGTTGTGGCGGCGCATCTTTACGGAACGCCTGGCAAAGTCGAAGAGCTTCGTTCAATTTGCGATGCGCACGGGGCTGTCCTTGTTGAGGATGCTGCTGAGTCACTTGGCGCCACGTATAAGGGTCGTCAGACTGGTACGTTTGGTGACATCAGCGCCATTAGCTTTAACGGCAATAAGATCATTACCGGTTCCGCTGGTGGCATGCTTTTAACTGATAGCAAAGAGGCAGCCGATAAAACGCGCAAATGGTCGACCCAGTCGCGCGAAGCCGCTCCCTGGTACCAGCATGAGGAGCTTGGTTATAACTATCGCATGAGCAATGTAATTGCCGGTGTCGTGCGTGGCCAGATTCCGTATCTGGAGGAGCATATTGCCCAAAAGAAGGCTATTTACATGCGTTACAAAGAGGGCTTTAAGGGTCTGCCGGTGAGCATGAACCCCTATGACCCCAACGTTTGCGAGCCTAACTTCTGGCTTTCTTGCATGCTGATTGATACTGGCGCAATGTGCAAGCAGGTTCGAGGCGAGAGTGAGGCACTTTACGTAAGCGAGCCTGGCAAGAGCTGCCCCACCGAGATTCTTGAGGCTATTGCTGCCATTAACGCCGAGGGTCGTCCCATCTGGAAGCCTATGCACATGCAGCCTATTTATCGCATGAATGCTTTCGTAACGCGCGAGGGCAATGGTCGAGCTAAGACCAACGCGTATATTTCCGGCGGTGCAACGGGTACAGATGGCTTGCCTTTGGATATTGGCGCCGACATCTTCTATCGTGGTCTCTGTCTGCCCTCCGACAACAAGATGACTCCCGAGCAGCAGGACGTAATCATCGAAGTTATTAGGCGTTGTTTTGAGTAGGCTTGGTAACGAGACGTTCTATCAGCGATATGGCAAACGAGTCATTGACCTGTGCCTGTCTTTTGTCCTGCTCATTCTCTTCTGGTGGGTACTGGCGATCGTGGCAATTCTTGTGCGCGTAAAATTGGGCAGCCCTGTGCTGTTCCGCCAGCCGCGTCCCGGCCGCGACGAGAAAGTGTTCAACCTATATAAGTTTCGCACGATGACCGACGAGCGCGACGCCGACGGAAACCTGCTGCCTGACGAGCAGCGCCTGACCAAGTTCGGCAGCGTCCTGCGCTCCACGAGCCTGGACGAGCTGCCCGAGGTGTTTAACATCGTGAGGGGTGACATGTCGATTATCGGGCCGAGGCCGTTACTGGTGAAGTACCTCCCGCGCTACAGTGCCGAGCAGCGCCGCCGGCACGAGGCGCGCCCCGGGCTCACTGGACTCGCCCAGGTCAACGGCCGCAACTCTATATCGTGGGACGAGAAGTTCCTCTACGACGTCGAGTACGTGGACAACGTGTCCCTCGGTCTCGACGCCTCCATTTTCTTAAGGACCATCCTGGCGACGCTCCGCCGCTCCGGCATTAGCGCCGAGGGCGAGGCGACCATGCCCGAGTTCATGGGCGATGAGAGCAAGGAGACCCGGGATGCCAGCTAAAGATTCGCGCGCGGGGCTCCTCATGGTCGGCGCGAGCGGGCACGGCCTCGTATGTGCTGAGATCGCCGAGCTCATGGGATATTCGGGCATCAGGTTCGCCGACGACGACCCATGCGTCGGACCCGGCTTCCCGCACGAGGTCGTCGGGTCCGTCTCCAACGCGCTCACGCAGCGCCCGTGCCGCTTCTTCGTGTCGATCGGCAATCCCGCCATCCGCCGCTCGCTGACGGAGCGCTTTATCGCCGCCGGCTTCACCCCCGTCACGCTCGTGCACCCCTCAGCAGTCATTTCCGCCAGCGCCGCCATCGGCGAGGGCTCCGTGATCATGCCCTGCGCGGCCGTCAACGCCGGCGCTTCTCTGGGCAGGGGTTCCATCGTGAACACCTGCGCCTCCGTCGACCACCAGTGCTCCGTCGGGGACTGGTGCCACGTAGCCGTCGGCGCCCACCTCGCCGGCACGGTCGCGCTCGGCGACGGCACCTGGGTAGGGGCCGGGGCCACTGTCTCGAACAACGTCTCCGTCTGCGCGGACGTGATGGTCGGGGCCGGCGCGGTCGTCGTCAAGGATATAACCGAGCCCGGCACGTATGTCGGCGTTCCCGCAAGGCATATGAGAAGGGAGTCGTCCCAATGAGGATCCTCTTCGCCTGCATGGTCTCCATGGAGACCATGGACAGGCCCGGAATCTACAGCGACCTCCTGAGGGAGCTCGCCTCACGCGGCCACGACGTCTGTGCAATGGTGCCCAGGGAGAGACGCTCCGGCCTGCCGACTGAGTTCTCCGATTCCTGCGGCGTCCGGCTCCTGAAGGTCGCCGTCGGCAACGTCACCAAGAGCGGCCTCCTCGAGAAGGGGGTGGCGACGCTCTCCATCGGCGGCAGGTACTGGTCCGCCTTCCGGCGCTACTTCGACGACGAGCGGTTTGACCTCGTCGTCTACACGACGCCCCCGACGACGCTCTGTGGCTTCATCGGCAAGGTCAAGAGGCACACTGGGGCAAAGGCATACCTTCTGCTCAAGGATATATTCCCCCAGAACTCCCTCGACCTGGGCATGCTGAGGGAGTCTGGCCCCATGGGACTCGTGTACCGACATTTCAAAGCGACCGAGAGGGAGTCCTACGAGCTCGCGGACTACATCGGGTGCATGTCGGAGGCCAATAGGGCATATCTGCTCGAGCACGAGCCCTGGATCGACGCCGGCTCCGTGGAGGTCAACCCCAACAGCGTCGCTGTCGCGCCCCGTCCCGTCCCGGACGTGCCCGCGCTCCGCGCTAAGCTTGGGCTTCCCGCGGGGGAGATGGTCTTCGTCTACGGCGGGAGCCTCGGCAAGCCGCAGGACATCGGTTTCCTCATCGAATGCCTGAAGGCCAATGAGATAAATCCCGTGGGCTACTTCGCCATAGCGGGCGCCGGCACGGATCGCCCCAGGCTTGAGGAGTACTTCTCAGAGTCCCGTCCCGCCCACGCGAGGCTCTACCCGATGCTGCCCGTCGAGGAGTTCGATGACCTCGTCTCGTCGGCGGACGTCTGCCTGCTCTTCCTCGACCACCGGTTCACCATCCCCAACTTCCCCTCGCGCCTGCTGAGCTACCTCAAGGCGTCCAAGCCCGTCGTCGCCGCCGTGGACCCCTCAACTGACGTCGGGACCATAGCGGAGGAGAACGGTTTCGGCTTCCGGTGCGGTAGCACCGATCCCGATGAGTTCCTGCGCGCCTGCGCGCGCTTCGCGCCCGGGACCGCCGCGACCATGGGCGCGAAGGGGCGGGCGTATCTAGAAGAGAACTACGACGTAAAGAGGTCATGCGACTTGATTGAGAGGCACTTCAATGGATAATCCGACGGTTTTCAAAGACAAGACCCTGATGATCACCGGCGGCACTGGGAGCTTCGGCAACACCGTGCTGAAGCACTTCATGCACACCGACCTGGCCGAGATCCGCATCTTTAGTCGGGACGAGAAGAAGCAGGACGACATGCGCCACCGCCTACAGGAGAAGAGACCCGAGCTCGCTGGCAAGGTGCGCTTTTTCATCGGTGACGTGCGTAACCCGCAGTCTGTGCGCGACGCCATGCACGGCGTGGACTACATCTTCCACGCCGCAGCCTTGAAGCAGGTTCCCTCCTGCGAGTTCTTCCCCATGGAGGCCGTGCGCACCAACGTCATCGGCACGGACAACGTGCTGCATGCCGCCATCGAGGAGGGCGTCGACCGCGTCGTGTGCCTGTCCACCGACAAGGCCGCATACCCCATCAACGCCATGGGCAAGTCCAAGGCCATGATGGAGTCCATCATCTATGCCAACGCCCGAAACGGCGCCGGCCGCACCACCATCTGCTGCACCCGCTACGGCAACGTCATGTGCTCGCGCGGCAGCGTCATCCCGCTGTTCATCGACCGCATCAGGAAGGGCGAGCCGCTCACGGTCACCGACCCCAACATGACCCGCTTCCTCATGAACCTGGACGAGGCGGTCGACCTGGTGCAGTTCGCCTTCGAGCACGCCAACCCCGGCGACCTGTTCATCCAGAAGGCGCCGGCCTCCACAATCGGCGACCTCGCCGAGGCGGTCCAGAAGGTCTTCGGCCGCGTGGGCACCCAGGTGATCGGCACCCGCCACGGCGAGAAGCTCTTCGAGACCCTCATGACCCGCGAGGAACGCCTGAGGTCCGAGGACATGGGCGGCTACTACCGCGTGGCCTGCGACTCGCGCGACCTCAACTACGACAAGTTCGTCGTCGACGGCGAGGTGGAGACCCAGGCCGACGAGTCCTACACCTCCCACAACACCGAGAGACTCGACGTGGCGGGCACCATCGCCAAGATCAAGACCGCCGAGTACGTGCAGCTGGCACTCGAGGGCCGCGAGCACGAGGCGGTGCAGTAGGGTGCGCGTCCTCGTCACCGGCGCGAGGGGCTTCGTCGGGAGGAACCTCTGCTGCGCCCTCAAGAACATAAGGGACGGCAAGGACCGCCGCGCCAAATTCCAGCAACTCCTTCCCCTCGAGGTCATGGAGTACGACCTCGACTCGGCGCCCGGTGAGCTGGAGGACTTCTGCTCCCGCGCCGACTTCGTCTTCAACCTGGCGGGCGTCAACCGCCCCGAGGACCAGGCGGAGTTCATGGAGGGCAACTTCGGGTTCGCGTCCACGCTGCTGGACACCCTCGAGCGCCACGGCAACAGGTGCCCCGTCATGCTCTCCAGCTCCGCGCAGGCGAGCCTGTCCGGCCGCTTCGAGGGCTCCGTATACGGCGAGTCGAAGCTCGCGGGGGAGGGCCTGTTCCGGGAGTACTCGGAGCGCACGGGGGCGCCCGTGCTCATCTACCGCTTCCCCAACCTCTACGGCAAGTGGTGCCGCCCGCGCTACAACTCCGCCGTGGCGACCTTCTGCGACGCCATCGCCAACGGCCGCCCCTACACCGTGAACGACCCATCCGTGGAGCTGGAGCTCCTCTACATCGACGACCTCGTCGACGAGATGCTGGGCGCGCTGCTGGGCGAGGAGCACCGCTGCGGCTACGAGGGGCTCGAGAGGGTAGAGGGTGACGAGTTCTGCTACGTCCCTAAGACCGACGTGAAGACCCTGGGCGAGATCGTCTGCCTGCTCGACGGCTTCCGCGACAGCCGCGAGACGCTCGCGGTGCCCGACTTGACGGAGGGCTCCTTCTCCAAGAAGCTCTGGAGCACGTTCCTGTCCTACTACGAGCCGGGGCACTTCGCCTACGGCCTCAGGCCCAACGTGGACGGCCGCGGCTCTTTCACCGAGTTCCTGCGAACGCCCGAGCGCGGCCAGGTCTCCATCAACGTCTCGAGGCCCGGCATCACCAAGGGCAACCACTGGCACATGAGCAAGTGGGAGAGGTTCCTGGTGGTCTCCGGCACCGCGTCGATCAAGCTCAGGAAGGTGGGGGAGGACTCCGATGGAAACCCGTTCCCCGTCGACGAGTACATCGTCTCGGGTTCCGACATGCGCGCCGTGGAGATGATCCCGGGCTACACGCACTCCATCACCAACCTGTCCGACACCGAGGACCTCGTGACCGTCATGTGGGCCAACGAGCCCTTCGACCCCGAGAACCCCGACACCTACTACGAGGAAGTTTAGTCCAGCATGGATTTGAAGCGCTATGTCGCAAAGGGCCTAAGAGCAATTTTACAGCCTCCGGCTATTACCGACTGCACTATTCACCGCACCTCGCGCGTGTGTTCCGGTACGCAACTTAACAACACTAGTCTTGGTCGTTATTCTTATATCGGGCACGATTGCTTCACGGTTAACGCGCAGATTGGTTCATTCTGCTCTATTGCAGATTGCTGCCGTATAGGCGGGGCGTCCCATCAGATGTCATACGTTTCAACCTCACCGGTATTCTGTGAAGGAAATAACGTGATGAGAAAAAATTTCTCCCAATTTAAAGATGCAATAACAAATAAGACCGTTATTTCATCTGACGTTTGGATTGGGGCTGGGGCAACCATCCTTTCTGGAGTCTCAATCGGTGTTGGAGCTGTTATTGGAGCAGGCAGCGTTGTCACAAAAGATGTGCCCGCCTATGGAATTGTAGCCGGCAATCCAGCGCGCTTGCTTCGGTATAGGTTCTCTAGTAGTCAAATATCCGACTTGATTTCGTCGGAATGGTGGACTTGGGATGACGCTCGCCTAACCGAAGCAAGCAATTCATTTGATAACCCTGATTTATTTATTCAGCGCTTCGTTAAGGACAGCCGATGAAAATCTTACATATCTGTTTGGCTAGTTTCTATATCGATAACTATTCTTATCAGGAGAATTTGTTACCCAAGTTTCATAAGAAACTTGGGTATGAGGTTGAGATAATTGCCTCTATGCAGTCCTTTGATAACAATGGAGAGACCTCTTACATTGAAAAATCGTCTTACTCTTATTTAAACGAGAATGGCATTAAAGTTACAAGGCTGCAGTACAAACATTCGAATCCTCAATTGCAGAGATTGCGTCACTACATAGGAACCGGCGAAGCGGTTGCAGCCGCTTCGCCTGATATTATTTTCTGCCACGGCTGCCAGTTTGGCGATATGCCAATTATCGTTAATTATGTAAAGGCACACCCCAACGTCAAGCTATTCATTGATAGCCATGCAGATTATTCGAACAGCGCTAGCAACTGGGTTTCGCTTCATATTCTTCATAGGATTATCTGGCGTCATGAGGCCCAGCTTGCGCTGCCCTATACAGAACGATTTTGGGGAGTTCTTCCCGCACGTGTCGAATTTCTGGAGGAAAACTACGGGCTTCCCAAGGAAAAGTGTCAGCTTCTTGTCATGGGCGCCGATGACGATGAGGTGAAGCGGGCTTCTGATCCTGCTTCGGTAGCTAAGGTTAAACAGCGCTTTGGTTTTTGCGATGATGATTTTATAATCGTAACCGGCGGAAAGATCGATGAGGCCAAGAGACAAGTCCTCGCGCTTATGGATGCTGTCGTCGAAATGGATGAACGCGTAAAGCTTCTTGTGTTTGGTCCTGTCGTCCCCACTATGAAGGCAGAGTTCGAGGAAAGGCTTTCTTGCGAACGTATCTCTTACGTACCTTGGGCCAACACTTCGGAATCTTATGATTATTTTTCTGTAGCGGATTTAGCCGCTTTTCCTGGACGTCATTCTGTTTATTGGGAGCAGGCAGTTGCCATGGAAAAGCCTTTGCTTATCAAGTATTGGGATGGTACTACGCATGTTGATTGCGGCGGAAATGTTGCTTTCACAAGCGGTGATGACTCAGAGTCCCTTAAGGCGGATATCGAGAGAATTAAAAGCCCCGAAGTTCTTTGCGATATGAACGAGGTCGCAAAGATTTCGAAGAATCATTTCCTGTATTCGGACATTGCTCGAATGAGTATCGGACTTGAAACCGACAGGGCATAGCTTTGAAACTGCTGATCACATTAATTATTATTTTTAATTTTGCTTCCAACTATCGTAGGGGCAGGTTTCTATCCTCTTCTACGGTTTGGATGCTCTGCTACTTCATGATTTTTGTCCTCTATCCGCTTACGGTTGACGAGCTTCTCTATATAAATGCCTCGACAATTGATCTTTATGCCTTTATTGGCATCCTTGCTTTCACAGTTGGGGGAACAATTGGTCGATTGAAAAGGAGCGGAATACCAAGACCATCAAAATCTGAAATTATTGCTCCAAATAAATCCGTTGCCTGGGTTTTATTCTGGATTTTCCTTACCGTTAGCGTTGCGCTTCTAATCTCGCAAATTGGTGTAGGGGGTATCTCTCAAGTTTTATCTGGAAAAATGACCTCCAAGCAGCTTACTTTGGGGGATGAAGGAATTGGATCCTCGTTCACTTTTGCAATCCACCTACTCGTCCCGTGCGTTTTGGCTCTGTGGGTTACTGCAAATAATGAAAAAGACAAGAGACGTGCGCTTATATCTCTTTTGATATACATCGTTATGACCCTATTATTTGGTTTTACGCGACTCTTTTTAATTTCTATCATTGCAATGCTTGTCATTTTTAGTCTAAGACATACTTCTATACACCAGCAAGTTGTTTATACAGCATTCAGTATCGTTGCTTTACTTTTTGTAATGGTATTTTTAAATTTCATTCGTTGCTTTGGACTGGGAGAGTCAATCTCCTTCAAAACCATTTTTGATATTGATTATATTTTCGAAAGCACTGACTTTAGCTTTAGCTATCACTGGTTTAATGAACTGCTTAGTACTCACATCGACTTGATTAATCCTGTTGTGTATCTGAAGCCTTTATTTGCTTTTATTCCTCGGTCGATTTGGGAATTTAAGCCAGAGCCGCTTAGCATGCAGGTGCTTAAGCAAATTAATCCTGGTTTGGCTGCTACGGGTTACTCAACTGCTGGCAATAGCGTCCTTGGAGAAGGATATGCTGTTTTTGGTCTTGTCGGTATTTTTTTGGCTCCTTTCATTTGGGGGGTCGTTTGCACCGTTCTTGATGAGAGCTATTACAAACGATTGGAGGAGGGTGGGGATCAGTCCATCTGGACTATCGCTTACCTCATTTTTGCCGTGTTTGTTGTAATTAGTGGACAGCGCGGTGACTGGAGTCAATACATGACCATAGTTCTCTGGTTCTATTTGCTTCCTCTCTACTGCATAGGACGAAGAGTGCCTATTGAAGAGCAAACTGCCGAACCTTCTGAATTAATGGAGAGAGAACAGTGAAAGTTAACCAATACAAAGCCGGCGCCGTTCTATCCTATGGTGCCGTTGCCTTCAACACTGTTGCGGGGCTCATCTACACCCCTTGGATGATCTCTTGCATCGGTGCGGACGATTACGGTCTCTACACCCTCGCTCTCTCCGTCGTCAATTTCTTTCTGCTCGATTTCGGGCTCGGAGATTCCGTCTCGCGCTTTCTCTCGAAGTACTATGCGGAGGGCAAAGAGGATGCCGTCGGGATGTTCCTGGGCATTGTTTATAAGACCTATATCGCGATAACCTTTCTCATCGCCGTCGCCCTCGTGGTCGTATTCTTCAATATCGATGGTCTTTACTCCGGTCTCACGCCAGAGCAGATGCCCGTTTTCAAGACGCTGTTCGTCATTGTTGCGTTCTACAGCATCTTCTCCTTCCCGTTCGCGCCCCTGAACGGCATCCTCACTGCCAACGAACGGTTCGTCGCCCTTAACGCGTGCAATCTTATCCAAAAGGTGCTGACTGTGCTCCTCATCGTCGTGACCCTCCTGATGGGCTGGGGGGGTCGTAGCGCTCGTTATCGTCAACGCCGCCGTCAGTGTTGTCACCACACTCGCCAAGCTCGTGCTCGTCCATAGGGGCACCAAGGCGAGGGCGGACCTCGCTGGCTGGGACTCGGGGCTCGCTCGCGAGGTGGTCGGTTTCTCCGTGTGGGTCATGGTCGGCCAGGTCTGCCAACGGTTTATCTTCGCGGTTATGCCCTCCATCATCGCCATCACCGCTGCCACTTCCGAGGTCGCGCTCTTCGGTCTCGCCTCGTCGCTCGAGAGCTATGTCTACACGGTTGCGAGTGCCCTGAACGGCATGTTCATGCCGAAGGTCTCTCGCGCAGTCGTCGGCGTTGGTGAGGGTCTACAGACCCTCATGGTCCGCTTCGGCAGGGTGCAACTGTATATCATCGGCTTCATCGAGGTCTGCTTCTTCGGTCTCGGCGGCTGGTTCATACAGTGTTGGATGGGCAACGGGTACGACGGTCTCTGGCTGTGTACTCTCCTGCTCATTATCCCCAGCCTCGTCGAGCTTCCGCAGCTCGTCGGCGTCACGGCGATCACTGCGGCGGGGCAGGTGCGAGCAAAGGCATTCGTATTCCTCGCCATGGCCGTCTGCAACGTCGTTCTCGGCTTCGTCCTCTCCGTGCCCCTCGGCGCCCTTGGTGGATGCCTCTCCATCTGTATCGCCTACTTTTTGAGGACCATCGGGCAGAACGTCATCTATAGGAACTCCCTTAGGATCGATCTCAAGCGCTTCTTCGCCGACACATTCGGGAGCTGGCTGTTACCTGCCGCGGTCACGCTTGGGGTCAGCATCGTCCTGGACCGCATCTTCCCCGTCAGGGGCTGGTCGGGGTTGCTCCTCGCGGGCTGCCTCACGGCTGCCGTCTACTCGTTCCTTTGTTGGAAGCTCTCGATGAACGAGTACGAGCGCGGGCTCGTCATCTCGGTCGCCTCAAAATCGACGAGGGCGAGGACCCGATAAGGGTCGACGAACGGTGTTCAATGATTCTCTTGCCATTGCGACTCTGTTGAATTGGCTTCCTCCGAGAAAGGATTCGAATGGATAACACGGTAAATATTCACTTCAAAGATGACGGACGCCTGAAGCTCCTGGTCATCGTGGGCACCCGCCCCGAGGTCATCCGGCTGTCCGAGGTCATCAAGAAGTGCCGCCGCCACTTCGACTGCCTGCTGGCGCACACCGGGCAGAACTACGACTACACGCTCAACGGCATCTTCTTCCGCGACCTGGAGCTCGCCGACCCGGACGTCTACCTGGACGCCGTGGGCGCGGACCTCGGCGAGACCGTGGGCAACATCATCGCCGCGAGCTACAAGCTCATGGTGCAGGTGCAGCCCGACGCGCTGCTGATCCTGGGCGACACCAACAGCTGCCTGTCCGCCATCGCGGCCAAGAGGCTCCACATCCCCATCTTCCACATGGAGGCGGGCAACCGCTGCAAGGACGAGTGCCTGCCCGAGGAGACCAACCGCCGCATCGTCGACGTGATCTCCGACGTCAACTTGGCCTACTCCGAGCACGCCCGCCGCTACCTCAAGGACACCGGCTGCGCCCCGGAGCGCACCTACGTCACGGGCTCGCCCATGGCCGAGGTCCTGCGCGCGAACCTTGATAAGATCGAGGCATCGAATATCCTCTCCGAGCTCGGATTGGAGCCCAAGCGCTACATGCTGCTGTCCGCCCACCGCGAGGAGAACATCGACACCGAGGCGAACTTCACGAGCCTGTTCACCGCCATCAACGCGCTCGCGGAGAAATACGACATGCCGATCCTGTACTCCTGCCACCCGCGCTCCCGCAAGCGCCTGGAGGCCACCGGCTTCGAGCTCGACCCGCGCGTGCGCATGCACGAGCCCATGGGCTTCCACGACTACAACTGCCTGCAGATGAACGCCTTCGCGGTGGTGTCCGACTCCGGCACGCTGCCCGAGGAGTCCAGCTTCTTCGCGAGTGTCGGGCATCCTTTCCCGGCGGTGTGCATCCGCACCTCCACCGAGCGCCCCGAGGCGCTGGACAAGGCCTGCTTCACGCTGGCCGGCATCTCCAAGAAGGGGCTGCTGCAGGCCGTCCACACCGCCGTCGAGCTCGACGCGGAGGGGTCGCTCCCCGAGGCCCCCGTTCCCGACTACGCCGACGAGACCGTCTCCACCAAGGTGGTCAAGATCATCCAGAGCTACACCGGCGTCGTGGACAAGATGGTGTGGAGGAAGAGTCTCTAGCTTTTAAGCCTCAACGGTTGTTGGGGCTATTTTTAACCTGTTCTTTGACAATTGGAGAATGACATGAAGATCGCTGTTGCCGGTACCGGCTACGTCGGCCTGTCCCTCGCCGTCCTGCTCTCGCAGCACAACGAGGTCCACGCGTTGGACATCGTGCCCGAGAAGGTCGCAAAGATCAACAACTACGTTTCGCCCATCCAGGACGACGAGATCGAGCGCTTCCTGGCGGAGGCTAAAGCGGGGGAGCGCGAGCTCGACCTGCACGCCACCGTCGACGTGGCCGAGGCATATACGGGTGCCGACTACGCCGTCATCGCCACGCCCACCAACTACGACTCGGACAGGAACTTCTTCGACACGAGCTCCGTCGAGGCCGCCATCGCCGCCGTGCGCTCGGTGAACCCGGACGCCTGGATCGTCATCAAGTCGACGATCCCCGTCGGCTACACCGCGGGCCTGCGCGAGAGGCTGGGCGACAGCAAGGTCTTCTTCAGCCCCGAGTTCCTGCGTGAGAGCAAGGCTCTCTACGACAACCTGCACCCCAGCCGCATCGTGGTGGGCGCGCCGAAGGAGGACGCCGACGCCGTCGCCGCGGCCGAGCGCTTCGCACGCCTGCTTGCCCAAGGGGCGGACCCAGCCGAGCTGGAGCGCGTGAACGCCGACGGCTCCAGGGGCATCCCGGAGCTCGTGCTGGGCACCACCGAGGCCGAGGCCGTAAAGCTCTTCGCCAACACCTACCTGGCGCTGCGCGTGGCCTACTTCAACGAGCTCGACACCTACTGCGAGGTCCGCGGCCTCAACACGCGCGACGTCATCGACGGCGTGTGCCTGGAGCCGCGCATCGGCAGCCACTACAACAACCCCAGCTTCGGCTACGGCGGCTACTGCCTGCCCAAGGACACCAAGCAGCTGCTGGCCAACTACAGGGACGTGCCGCAGAACCTGATCGAGGCCATCGTGGAGGCCAACCGCACCCGCAAGGACTTCGTGGCCGACGAGGTGCTGCAGATGGTGTGGGACCGCGTGTACGCCGGCAAGGAGAAGCCGGTCGTGGGCGTCTACCGCCTGACGATGAAGTCCAACTCCGACAACTTCCGCGCGAGCTCCATCCAGGGCGTCATGAAGCGCGTGAAGGCCAAGGGCGTGCCCGTGGTGGTCTACGAGCCCACGCTGGACGCGCCGGAGTTCTTCGGCTCCGAGGTCACGCACGACCTGGAGGCCTTCAAGGCCGGCTGCGACGTGATTGTCGCCAACCGCTGGAGCGACGAGCTCGCGGACGTTGCGGACAAGGTGTACACGAGGGATCTGTTTAAGCGGGACTAGGGGAGAGGGCGGAACCAGGCTGATCCGCTTCAATCATTCGCTATTTTAACCGCGTCGAGGGCGGGGGTGTTCGGCATTAGCCGATACACCCCCGCCCTTCATTGTTCTTCGCAGGTAAAATTCGCCTAATTCGAGCGATCGCTCAACGTGATTCGTGCCTTGAAACCGGCTCCATATTCTCCCGCCCGTGCCTGGTCATCCAACTTGAAGCCGATGTTATACAGCTTCCCCGACTTCGTCTTCCGAACCAGGCCATGCTCCAACATGAATGCGACAACGCGGCGATGTGCTTCGACGTCGTCCAAGTTCAGGTAGAAGCAGGCGACGCCTCTGCCGTTCTCGATAACGGACTCGAATGAGCTGTGCTTGCATTCCGCGACGACCATTCCGAGGGCCGCCTTGCGGCAGACTTCCTCCGCGAACTCGATATCGTTGAAGTGGAACATCCATTTCCCGCACCTGCTCTCGTCTAGCGCAGGTGCCAGCTCGGTGTCGATGTAGAACGAACACCATGGGTTGTCCACCCTGACGATTCGGCCGTCTTCGCTCAGCATCGTCTTCTCTTCCATCCATGCCTCATATGGTTTGAGGGTGCTTTCGTAGTACGCGATTGTTCTCGGAGAGCACCCCTCGACTTCCTTGTCGGTAAGGAAGAGACCGAGTAGACTCGAGTTGCTGGGCACGCTGCTTTCGGCATGGCTACACATAGTGCTTTCGAGCACTGCTTTTAAGATTGCTTTATCTGCAGATAGTCTAGAACCGGCTACATCTGTGTTAGAACCATATTGATCATCGCTTCCACCGGGGGCTCCTTTCCCCTTGGTTCGATGGAAACAATTCTGAAGTGCAGGCCTATGTTCCGGTAAATGATTATTTAGCTGAACTCGGAGAAGCCCTTTTTGCTCAAACAATTGAAGAGAACAAGCGAGAAAATCATTACCGTTCAGTCGAGTCATTCTGCGAAGTCAAGGGCGGTTAGAGGCTCCCTAAAGGTTCAGAGCTAATTGCAGAGGCAAACTCTCATCCATATATTCGAGTCCGCGACTTAAACAACGCTTCTGTTCTCTTACTCACTTCGGAAATGCTATATATCGACGATGAAACACGATCTAATATTTCGCGCTACGTTGTCAACACTGGCGATCTAATTGTTTCCGTTGTCGGAACGATTGGCCTTACGGCGTATATCGGAAAAACGCTCGATGAGGCAAACCTCACAGAGAATTGCAGCAAACTTACTTCGTTTAAAGGCGACTTTGCGGCGTGGTCGTATTTCTTTCTTCGTAGCTCAATGGGCATGGAAGCTATTAGGCTTGGAACTGTTGGTGCCGTTCAGACCAAGCTTGCATTAAAAACATTAAGTCGATGAACGTCCCGTTTGCTCCAGCTTGTGCAATAGAAAGAACGACTTCGACGCTCAATGGTATTCTTGAGCTCATATAGGCTAATATACTCAAGTCGTAGGCTCTTGGCGAACTGCGTGACGCATTGCTTCCCAAACTCATGTAGGGCGAAATCGACGTCTCTCAGTTTGGCGCTGTTCGGATGGATTAGGTATAGAGCGCTATGGCAGGGGGGCGAAGATGATGATTGTTGTAAATGAATCGGCTGCTGCTTCATATCTATACCTAATGGGATTAACCATAGACGAAGAGCTGCCGCTTACGCAACACCTCTCTCTATTGCCGGCCACGTGCAAGGCCTCGCCGGACGACATGATAAATTCTGTGATGAAATATGGCAGCGGAGATGAGACCGATTTAGGTGTCTTGATTGCCGTCCTTAGGAAAACTACAGCTCAGTTGCGCGTTGTTGGAGAGGGCAAAGAGCTTGCAGTTCGAGTTTGGAATGCCCAATCTGCAATAGTTCTATTGTCCGCGCTTTTGAATTGCGAATTGTATTGGCATGTTCAGAGCGATTCGCGGACAGAAGATTTTTCGCCATGCTCGGCAATCAATGTTGTTCTTTCTACAAGGTTGTTCATTCCAAGAAAATTGAAAGTGATCAACGATTCAGAGAAGCAGTGGATAAGACAGCATTATCGGGACGCATGGGAACTGTTTGATAAAAACACGCGATTTGAGACCGCGGTGAATTCCTTGTGGAGCTACAAGCAATCGCTTCGACCTTCAGTTCAAATGGCGATTATATGGGCTGGGATTGAGTCATTGTTTGGAGTCCGGAGCGAACTTGTTTTTCGTGTCAGTACTCTCGCAGCTTTGTTTCTTGGAGGAGGCAAGCAAAAACAGCAAGAAATAAAGAAACTATATAGAGCAAGGTCAGAAGCCGTTCATGAGGGAAAACAACCTTCTGAGTCTTGTGTTTCCGATTCTGCAAAATTATTGCAAGCGCTAATCTTGGAATGCGTCGAACGGGGCTGTTTACCAAATGAGGACGGTTTGCTTTTCGGATTCGAAGAAGGATCGGCTAAATAATCATTTATCGCCCTACGAGTATTTGCAGATGAGACACCGATGCGTTTCAGTTGCATTGCATAGACAAGATAACGAAAAAGCAGCAAATCAAGAATGGCGATTCGCAAACATGGTTTATCCGGAGTTTTCACCAACCGCATCTTTGCGCGCCGCCTCAAATGAAACCCATAATGGAGTTTGGGCCATTCCAGAGTCACTTGCGCAAAGGTATTGCGAGTTTTTGGATCCAGTGATTTTGAGACGTAGCGTCGCCACTCAGACCGCGAACGCTTCATCGATCTGCAACTTCGGCAAAGCAAAAGGCCGAACATATGACCATGTTTTGATTTATCCAGTTGCCGATATGGCCTCTTGGTTGCAAGATGCCTCGACGGATCTGAAGCCGCAGACACGCTCCAAGCTCTATGTTGCAATTACTAGGGCGAGGTTCAGCGCTGGCTTCGTGGTTGCTGACAATAAAATAAATGAGCTTCCAGACACGCTAAGCGTCTGGAAGCCATAAATCAATCACGTGTTTGTTTGTCAGCAAAAGCGGATCCCTACGTGAACCTAAAGACGGCCTTGATCAGCCATCCGTTGAACCTGGAGATGCACTTACCAGTCAACTTCATCCATATCACCCCAATCCTCTGAAACAACTCTCATGTCACCCTTCTCTGGCTGCGTCTCGGTTGCGCCCAGCGCCTATTTGGCTACTTCCGCTTGTATCCTGAGTAATAACCTCCGCTGCTGCAACCAAGGTGGCGAATTGCTGCCTTTGCCATATGGATCTGTATGTAAGTGCTTCGAGGTGATGATGCCGATCTCACTTCAATTCATGGACGCATCGAAATAATAGGGCGGAGTCGCTCTCTCGATCCCGCCTCGCAAACCCGAATAGTTCTGACTTTCCCGTTATCCGGAACATCTGGGGAAGTTCGCGTCCCAGTCCGGAAAACCCAATGCTTGAAGCGACGATGCCAAGGGGCTACTCGGTCAGCTTTTCGCATCCGCGCCAGGGCAAGGGGAGGGACAGCCTGTAGAACGAGGCCGGCTCCATAGGAATCTCCTCGAGCCTTCCGTTGCCTCGCCGAACCCACGATGTTCCGTTTGCGTCGGTGAAAGCCGTTTCGGGCGCCGTGCGTACTCCCATTCCGTGCCCTTCCGTCGGGAGCCATATGTACCATGCTCCAGGAGGAAGCGTGCCGACGCAGACGCGGTTGGGAAAAACGGGGCGGTTGTCCTCTCCTTTGAAAGAGGGGCCGGCTCCGCTAATCCCGACGCAGGTGACGATTGCGTCGTAGACGGGGGACTCGCTTTCGTTTCGAAGCACGACGAACTGCCAGACGAATCGATTGTCCTCGGGCTGACCGGTACGGTTTCGACCCCCTTCGTACCATGCCGATATGCGGGATGGCTGATACCGCTTGATGTCGTCCTCCCTGTTCCTTTTGCTCTGGCTGCCTTGCCAGAATGCGACAATCAAGGCCACCAAGGTAACGAGTCCGATGAATGCTTGGACAATCAGATTGGCGATGTCTATATCGATGCCAAAAATCATTGGATGGTCACCGGCTCAGCGTCGTGGGGCGATAATTCTAACTCCGAATAATACGGCTTGATCGATGGTCGACGTTACATAAACGTCAAAATGGGTTTGTCTTAACAGCCTTTTTTTCTTAAGACAAACTTGCCGCAACGCCAATTCAAAGAGTTTGCCGTGACGCAGACAGATGCAGTTGGTTGCTGAAAAGCGTGGTTATTTGGGCAGGATTCGCTTCAAAACGCCCGTCGATTATTACGATCTAATGCAGCCTGTAGGGTGGATGTACTTCGATAAGCAGTAGTCGACATGCTCTGGTTTTGAACGAAAAGTCCCAGAGACAATCGATAACGATTCTTCTTAGATGATGCGAGCGGCGCTACCATTAGCAGCGCCGCTTGTTTTCCGCTCGCAGATAGATCCCGCCATGTTGACCACCGAATGCATCTTGACCGACGTGCTCGTACTCCTATTCGGGCACAGAAATTGGAGGCGCGGCCCCCAGCGTCTACTCAGCGAAATTCGTTAAGAAAGCTGACATCGAACACTGGGAACTCCGTCATCGAATCGAATCTCATTGACTGGGATGCGTTCATTAATGATGACTTTGATGCCTATTTCAAAGCTCGCGTCATGGCTTTGCTGGACGCTATTGAGTTCGCACTGGGCAAGTCCATCTCCGATAGGGGCACCGAGGAAACAGTAAAGAGATTTGGCCGCTCATTGGAATAAGATGCTTCTTAGCTCCGTTATTGGTTATAGAAAGAAGGCTTAATGTCTGATTTTGAAATTTTGCAGCAGTTGTGCGAAACAGCAGACGAACTTTCAAAGAAATACATCAGCTCTAGTTCGCCTGACTTTAAAGCATGGAAGACAAGGGCGGACAGGCTTTTAATTAGGCGATTTGGAAAAGACAGCTACGAATTTAAAAGCTTTAACAAAATCAGCTACTCGTTGTCTTTCTTCACCTCCGGTACGCCCGACTCGGCTTTCGTTGAAGCCTGTGCGGACGGCCTGCGCAGTGCAAAAGCTGTGCTGGAGACATACCTTGATGAGTTTTCAGACGAAGGGGAAACCGGATCGACTGCAAATGTTGGAGATTATTCGAAGGTATTTATCGTTCATGGTCACAACGGAGAGCTTAGAGAAAGGGTCGCGAGAATCATCGAAAGGCAGGGCCTGACGGCGGTTGTCCTAAACGAGCAGTCAAATCAGGGCAAGACAATCATCGAAAAGCTGGAAATTGAAGGCGATGCAGCAGGAGCGGTATGCCTTTTTACGGCGGACGACGAAGGAAGAGCCCAGGCAGAACAGTCGGAAAAGCCCAGGGCTAGACAAAATGTTGTATTTGAAGCCGGATACTTTATTGGTCGGCTTGGCAGGGAAAACGTTGAAATTCTTGTTGACAAAGGTATCGAGATTCCCTCCGATCTACAGGGCGTCGTTTATACCGGAACAGACAGTTGGGAGTTCGGCCTCTTGAAAGAACTCAAGTCCATGGGATATTCCATCGACTTTAATAAGATGGATATCTAATCCGTTGATCCCTCCTTTCACCGACTGGCAAAACGATTTACACCTAATTGTGGACATTGCCCACACGATTTCTCTTTGCTCCCGCATTGATCTCGCTAAACTATTAATTGCTGCTACCAGGGCATTTTCTGGTGCACATTCTATTGGCTCCTGCGAAGATCGGAGCAGGTATGTTTGCTGCCAAGTCCCACACCAGCCGTCATTACATTCCGATTGTTGCCATGGCCTGCCTATGCGTTTTGCTGGGCGGGCCTTCTTATGCCGCTGGCGCGGAGAGCCTCATCATCGAGGGCGCGACGTACTACGAGCCGGGCGTGTCGGGCCCCGGCTGGGCCTGGACCGATGCCGACCACCTGGAGCTTAACGGCTACGCGGGCGATGCCATCGGCGCCGAGGGCGACCTGGTGCTGACGCTTGCCGGGCAGAACTCCGTGACGGAGTCGCATGCGCCCGATGCGGACATCACGCTGTGCGGCATGGAGGTGTGGGGCAACCTGACGCTTCGCGGCACCGGCGCCCTGACGGCGACGGGCTCGCAGTGCGGGATCCACGTTTCGCAGGCGCTCGTGGTGGACGGCTGCACCGTCGATGCCCGGGCGGACGGGGCCGATATTACGGACGAGGCGGTTGCCGGCGTGATCGCAGGCGACATGGCCGTGCGCGCCTACGGCGTGTATCTGCAGGATGCGGGCCTTGGCGTTGGTGCGGCCGGCTGCCGGCTTTCCGTCGATGCCTCGTGGCTCGATGCGACCGGCGCCGACGGCGGCGTTGCGTGCTTGGGCGGGTCGCTTGCGTCCGCGCGGTTTGTGGCGCCTGCCGGCGGAGTCTTTGGTACTGGCGGCGTGGCGGATGCCTCCGGTGCGGTGGCACCGCATGTGGTGGTTGAGCCCGATGTCGCCACGCCGCCGGCGGGGGAGACCGGTGGGGGCGAGGTACCGGGTGATAGCACGGACAAGTCTCCCGCCGATGCTACCCCCGCTGCCGGAGAGCCCACCACAGGGCCCACGGCAAATCCCGCACTGAAACCCGCGGCCACAACAACCAAGACAACAACGACAGTAATCAAGACCACGGTCGCCAAAGTCCCCAAGCTCAAGGCTGCCACTGCGACAACTGTGGCACTCCCCAAGACCGGCGACAGCAACTGGATTGCCGCGTCCTTTACGCTACTCCTGTTGGGACTGGGGCTTCTAGGTGCCGCATATCGCTGTTGGGGCGTGCGGCATACCTAGCTTCAATACAAGAGCCCTGTAGAAGCTTTAAAGGCAACGCTTTCCGAAAGGGAGCGTTGCCTTTTTACTACATGCAATGTATGAGGTGCCGCACCACTAAAAGGCTTAGTTAATTGATTGTAATTACATAATCTACTAGTGTATGTGCGTTATACTAAGGTTACACTCACACGATTGGAGGGTCAAAAATGGCAAGCTCAACATTAACCATTAGGGTTGACGATGACCTCAAACGCGAGGCAGCAGAAGTGGCTGATTACTATGGACTTGATTTGTCGTCCGTGACGCGCGCATTCTTCAAGCAAATGGTCAACACCCATCGCATCCCGTTGACTTTTGCCCCTGAGGAGCCCAATGCCGAAAGCCTTGAGGCCATTCGCGAGGGGGACGCGTTTCTTGCATCTGGCAAAAAAGGACGTTTTGACAATGGCGCCGATCTTATCGCTGCGGCGATGGCACAATGAGCACGTTAACCGCAGAGTTCTCTGCAGCCTTCTCCCGCGATTTAAAGAAAAAAGCAAGGCGCCGTAAATGGGATCTATCCGAGCTTCAAAAGCTAATTGACCTGGTGCTACAGAATACACCCGAGTCAATGGACATATTAAAACGACGTCATAATATGCACCGGCTAAGCGGCAACTGGGCAGGGCGAAACGAATGTCACGTAGCAAACTCTGGCGACTGGCTTGTCATATGGTCATCAAACGAAGAGGTAGCTTTCTTTGAACGCACCGGCAGCCATGATGAGCTGTTCCGATAGCTCCCTTAATATCGACACCACCAAAGCTATCCGGATTTCAAGCAAATGACATCCTATTTGTTCAACATTGTTGGAGATTTAGCTGCGCAATGATGATTGCCTCCCATCCTAGGCTGGAATATCGTCTCCAAACCAGGCCCTGGCAGCGGTTTGCTCTGCAAAAGGTTGCGCAATGTGCTCGCCGGTAGATCCTGCGTGTGGCCATACGCTACCAGACTCTTCCTTTTCATCGACAGGTTCCTTAAAGCGATGGCCCAACACTGTCGATGAGCGGAATGCGGCAAACTGCGCCCCCGCGTTCTCTATCGAGGTACGTCGATTCTAGGTACGAGGGGTTCGCCCAGATCGAGACGACCTATTAAGGCATCTCTATCCCTGTCGTCTCGATGAACACCTTCGACCTGACTCATGCCTTACGCGATGTTCGGACAAACTCGGTTATAGCGATTTGCCTTCTCATTAAAAGGGACTGCAAGATGTTTACCGCCATGGCCTGCCTATGCGTTTTGCTGGGCGGGCCTTCTTATGCCGCGGGCGCGGAGAGCCTCATCATCGAGGGCGCAACGTACTACGAGCCGGGCGTGTCGGGCCCCGGCTGGGCCTGGACCGATGCCGACCACCTGGAGCTTAACGGCTACGCGGGCGATGCCATCGGCGCCGAGGGCGACCTGGTGCTGACGCTTGCCGGGCAGAACTCCGTGACGGAGTCGCATGCGCCCGATGCGGACATCACGCTGTGCGGCATGGAGGTGTGGGGCAACCTGACGCTTCGCGGCACCGGCGCCCTGACGGCGACGGGCTCGCAGTGCGGGATCCACGTTTCGCAGGCGCTCGTGGTGGACGGCTGCACCGTCGATGCCCGGGCGGACGGGGCCGATATTACGGACGAGGCGGTTGCCGGCGTGATCGCAGGCGACATGGCCGTGCGCGCCTACGGCGTGTATCTGCAGGATGCGGGCCTTGGCGTTGGTGCGGCCGGCTGCCGGCTTTCCGTCGATGCCTCGTGGCTCGATGCGACCGGCGCCGACGGCGGCGTTGCGTGCTTGGGCGGGTCGCTTGCGTCCGCGCGGTTTGTGGCGCCTGCCGGCGGAGTCTTTGGTACTGGCGGCGTGGCGGATGCCTCCGGTGCGGTGGCACCGCATGTGGTGGTTGAGCCCGATGTCGCCACGCCGCCGGCGGGGGAGACCGGTGGGGGCGAGGTACCGGGTGGCGCGGGCGAGCCGGCTGGTGGCGCCGGTCCTGCCGGTGGGCAGCCCGGTGCCGGGTCCGCGACGGATCCCGCCCTGAAGCCCGCGACTGCGACGCCCAAGACGATCACGACAACCAAAACGACAGTAAACAGGACCACGGTGTCCACGCCATCCAAGGCCAAGGCTGCCGGCGCCGCCACCGCCACGCTCCCCAAGACCGCCGACAGCAACTGGATCGCCGCCTCATTAGCGCTATTCCTGCTAGGAGCAGCGCTTATAGCTGCCGCGCACCGCTGCTCGGTATCGCATGCATCGTCATGGCGGTTGTTCCCGCTTTGAGCTACGCAGGCAACCGATTAAAAGCGAGTTTTATGTTTCCCAAAGTAGGGGCGCACCGGCTAACGCCGGCGCGCCCCTACTACTGAACGGACAGTTTTAATTGCTAAGGATACGGCAGCAATCCGTACATTCCGCACTGATATTTTCTGTATTGAAGACGTCGATGATGCACCCGTATACCATTGACGTCGACACCATCAGATGCGGACCGCGCGGTGACCC